>JAYUEU010000284.1:0-4789 GCA_043739065.1 Synechococcales cyanobacterium
AGCACAACAACGATCGCACCTTTACAAGTACGGCGATATTCTAGGGCAATGCTTTTCATAAACATATTCAAAGCCGCTTTAGATGCGCGATAGCCGTACCATCCGCCTAATTGATTATCGCCAATACTACCGACTTTCGCTGACAATGTGGCAAAAACAACTCGATCGGTCTGCTTCAACAATGGCACCAAATGTTTGGCCAACAAAATAGACGCGATACTATTCACTTGGAAATAGGTGATAAGATTAGCCGCATCAATTTGGCGTAGGCTTTTTTCGGGTTGCAAGTCATTTTGATGCAACAGGCCCACACAATTAATTACGTGAGTCAACGATCGGCCCGACTCCTTTAATTCTTGACTAATAGTGAGCAAACAGGCTTCAATTTGATACTCTTCGGTAACGTCCAACGCCAACAGCCGGAGCCGAGGTTCATTGGCGGCCAAGGCAAACAATTCAGCCGCCGAAGCCCGATCGCGATAGGTGCCATAAAGCCAACTCACCGGATTATCTGACAAAAGGCGCTTGACAAATCCCAACCCAATCCCGCGATTCGCACCCAATACCAGCGCCGCACTCGTGATCATTGATTCAGTTACAAATTTCATACTTAGAATTAATTCCTTAAATAAAAGATACAAGAATTAACAATTGACTGAAAGCCAGAACATCTCAGTCTCTTAGACCTATTTCGATCGTCAACAGCACTCTAAAACAGCCATAATACTCATCAATTGTAAAGAATTATGTGCAGTTTAAAACATTGATCTTCGGTGAGCGCTGGTCGTGTCAAAATTGGATATTACGAACTTAGCATTGCCTTTAAAATATCTGATCTACTAGAAGTCCATTACCTTTGGATTTTCCTACCCTCTACTAACTTGGACCCCTATACGAGTCCACTTATCTTCCATAAACTCCATATTCATAGATGGCTCTCTCTAATTTGAGATTGTCGTACATAAGTGATCTGTAGCCTTTTTTGCTAGAGGCTATATAGGGTTGGGATTTGAGGACTGATATGTCGGAACGGACTCGTAGAAATGATATCTCCGACGATCGAATGAATTGTGTTGTGGTTTTGATTGATGGTGGAAGCCTGTTTCGTGCAGCAACCCAATTAAATTTGGAGATTGATTATGAAAAGTTGTTGCCTTGTTTGCTGAAGGGACGCGATCTAGTTCGTGCGCTTTTTTATACGGGATTCAGCTCTGGAAATCTAAAACAAGCTTCATTTCTTAAGTGGATGCGAAATAATGGCTATCGGGTATTACAAAAAGAATTAGTAGTTAATTCTGATGGAAGTCGTCGTGCTAATTTAGGGGTTGAGATTGCTATTGACATGATGCAATTTGCCAGGGCCAATGACAAAATTGGGGTCATTATTTTAGTAAGTCATAACAATGACCTAGCTTATGTTGCCCAAAAAATATCAACCCAAGGATTGCAATTGGAAATTGTTAGTTTGAAGTCTTTAATTGATGAGTCATTACTTAGTTATGCCGATCGATTTATAGATCTAGAGAGCATTAAAAATGACATTCGGAAGTCTTCTAATATTTGATGTGGATCTATTAATTGTTAGCTCACAATTAGAATAATGAAGCGCAAATTAGCTCACGATCGAACTATAACTTAAGACTGAATCTATCTCTAGGACTGGAAAATACTGAGTCCTAGAGGAATTGATTTATTCTCCTATATTTCGATCGTTAAATTGAGTCAGGCTATCATATTAGACTCCTGAAGTCTTAGAAATACTTCCTTGAATACTGTATAAATCAGTGTATCGATCGGCCACATTAATTAACTGGTCGCTAGTCATACTGCGTAAACTAACCACTTCAACGTGGACCCCTTGATATGAGATAGAATTCAAGGCATAGGATAGATCGCCGTCACCGCTTAACAATACTATCGCTTGACAATGCTCAGCCATAGTGATCATATCGATCGCAATTTCGACATCTAAATTCGCCTTTTTTGTTCCATCCGGAAGCTGAACTAAGTCTTTAGTCACGACCCGATAACCATTGTGACGCATCCACATTAGAAATCCTTTTTGTTTATCGTTATCGGGATCAACGCCTGTATAAAAATAGGCTCTCAGTAATCGCCGATCGCCCACTAATTGTTTTAATAGTTTTGCATAATCGACTTCTATATTCAGTTGAAACGCTGCATAAAACAGATTGGACCCATCAATAAATACTGAAATCCGATCGGTTTTGGTAACCTTTGAATTGTTTGAGAAATCAATCATATCCACTGCTGGCAACGTGCAGGGTGTCACGCCTCGCAATGGATTTGGCATGGTAGTCGCCGATCGCCCCAATAGAGCTTGCGATTCTAGACTTAACTTCTTCTGCATTTAGAACTCACTCAGATTCAGGCGAAGGACGACAAAAATAAAGTGCTTAAAAGAGTAGGGACGCAGCCATAAATATTACGGCAAACGCAGGATATGCAGGTAGGAATTACTCGTAAAAATCTAAAAGAATCTATGATTTATAAGATCTTTCTAATACTAAAGAGATTTTTAAACCGTTGTCAACACAGTCTAAAAATTCTGTAGATCATAGTATTCGTTAACAACCCGTTACGCTTTTTAACACTTTATAGGAGTGCTTCCAAGGTCGCTGCAACAACTTGATAGTTCTTATCCTGCCGAAGTTCTAGTATTGCTTTTTTTGCACGATCGTCATTAAACGATCGCAATGCCAACGCAACATTTCGTCGGACTGTCCAATCTTCATCAGTGACATGATTCAACAATTCCGTTAGAGCCTGTTCAGCATAGGGAGTATCCAGCAACATGGGCAATTGTTCGATGGCAGTCGATCGGACTGCGCCTTCCGTGGAATTGCTCGCAATTAATGCAACTTCCAGAAACGCTGCTGGGCAATTGAGATCCGGCAAGGCCAACACCACAGTCATTTGGGAAAGCCAGTGCTGATCTTGATGAAAATGGTGAACCAAATGCGGCACTGCCACCGACCCAAACTTCGCCAATGCTCCGGCAGCTTCAGCTCGAATGTTGGCATCCGCATCTTCATCCATCACTTGCAAAAGCTTGGCAAATCCTTCATCAGAACGCTTATGGCCCAATCCCATCATCACGAACGATCGGATAATCATTTCCGAATCATCGACTTGATTGAGCAAAATAGGAGCTGCAACCTCAGCGTCAATGCCTCGAAGTGCCGTTAAACCCCGCATCCGAACTTGGGGATCGGTGTTGCTGAGGCTAGCTTTAATTTCATCAAGATTCATAAGAACTCTGTAAATAATTATGTAAGATTGGAGTGGCAACCGCTAAGATATGCATCGCCTACAAATCCAATCCTACATCAGATTCTCACTCAAGCCCACACTTCATCGGTTCGGACTCCCGACTGCACTCGCCACAGTGCTGAATATAGACCAGACTGCCTAATCAACTCGTCATGGGTTCCGGCTTCTCGAATTTTGCCATTTTCCATCACATAGATGCAGTGGGCATGGCGAATGGTCGATAGTCTGTGGGCGATCGCAATGGTGGTGCGGTCTTGGGTAATCCGTAAAAGCGATCGTTGAATAGCAGCTTCGGTTTCGTTGTCTACGGCGGAGGTTGCTTCATCTAAAATCAAAATTGCCGGATCTTTCAAAATAGCGCGAGCGATCGCTAGGCGTTGACGTTGACCGCCTGAGAGTTTTTGACCTCGTTCGCCGACAATCGTATCGTAGCCTTCGGGGAGGTTTTTAATAAACTCATGGGCTTCCGCTGCGATCGCCGCCTCAATCACCGATTCACGGGACGCTTGAAACGACCCATAGGCAATATTTTCAGCAATGCTCCCATGAAACAAAAACACATCTTGACTCACCCAACCAATGTTTTGTCTGAGGCTGCGTAATTCCAAATCCCGCAGATCGATGCCATCTAGTAAAATCTTGCCCTGCTGCACTTCATAAAACCGCAGTAACAATTTCACTAAGGTGCTTTTACCCGATCCCGTAGCCCCGACAATGCCAATGGTCTGCCCTGCAGGAACGTTCAAGGACAAATGTTCCAACGCGTTCGATCGGCCCGCATAGGCAAAGGTTACATCCTGAAATTCCACATCTCCCCGCAGATTTTTTAATCGGGTATAGCCTGTGGGAATCGCGATCGGGGTATCAAGTAGGTTCATGACGCGGTTAATGGAGGCCATGGCACGTTGGTATTGGTCCATGGTTTGTCCTAGGCGTGTGAAGGGCCAAAGCAATCGCTGAATGATAAATATCATCGAGCTGTAGATCCCCACATCCAATCGTCCTGCTGCCGCGTCCAACCCCCCTAAAAACAACGTCGCGGTGAATCCAAACAAAATCACAAATCGAATTAAGGGCACAAAGGCCGCACTCAATGCGATCGCCCCGCCGTTGCTGCGTTTGTAGGCATCGCTATCACTACGTACCCGATCGGCTTCATAGTCTTCTGCCGTAAAACTTTTAATCGTCGCAATGCCCGACAGGTTATTTGATAACCGAGCGCTAACTAGACCCGCCTGTTCTCTGACATCGGCATAGCGCGGGGCCAATCGTTTTTGAAACAGAGCAGATCCCCACAAAATAAAAGGAATCGGCAATATGGCCCAGCAGGCAACCCCTGGAGCCAACGCAAGAAACGTCGCACCGACAAACAGCACCGTGGTTGCAAATTGCAATAGCTCATTGGAACCCGTATCCAGAAAGCGCTCCAATTGGTTCACATCATCATTCAAAATTGAAAGTAATGTCCCTGTGCTGCGGTCTTCAAAAAAACTGA
>JAYUEU010000285.1:0-16123 GCA_043739065.1 Synechococcales cyanobacterium
GTGTTTGATTTTAAATGCATTGGACTCATACATCACTAAATTGATAGGCGGTCCGACGGAGATATTGGATTTCATTGTGGAATCGATCGACAACAACGCACATTTAGCCGCATCTTCAATAGAAGTCTCATAGGTCAACACCCGATCGAGAATCGGTTTGCCATACTTAGTCTCACCAATCTGTAAAAACGGTGCTTCCTGAGACGCTTGAATACAGTTGCCTTGACTATAAATTAAAAACAATTCAGAATCTTCACCTTCAATTTGGCCGCCCAATAAAATATTGCAACTTACATCAATGCCATCTTTTTTTAACCATTCACGATCGAGTTCTTGAACCTCGCGCATTTTTCGACCAATATACCTGGCTGCCTCATACAGATTTCCTACGGTATACAATGTCACCGCCGCATCCGACTTAATATCTCGCCGTAACAAGGTCATCACAGCCTGCGTCACAGATAGATTGCCTGAGCTACAAAGCAAAATTACCCGTTCTCCCGGAATCGAAAAATCATGCAGCTTTTGGTGGATCGAAACATGATCCACTCCCGCATTCGTTCTAGAATCCGCCGCCATTACTAGCCCGGTCGCCGTAAGAATCCCTAGACAGTAGGTCATGCAGAAATGCGATCGCTATATTGTTAACAACACGCTCTAACTTATCAAAAAACGGACAATCTCGCACTCTTTACTTGTCTGATTGTCCTGAGTTCCTAAGATTTCATATCGAATTCAATAGTCTAGCCAATATCCAGTTTATAGATTGGCTCAATTAATTTTCCGGAACTCCCACTAGTTATCTGAAGTCATAAACCATGAACTCACCCTCAGATCTAGCTCAGGTTGTCCTTATGCGTTTCTCTAAAGTAGCCGCCTATTCATTGTCTGCCATCTCGGTTTCAGCCCTCACACTCCCCGCCCAAGCTGCCCAGCAATTCACCGGAGTAGCCCAATCCCCTACCGCCGCAATTGATGTCGTCGTGGCCACTGAGGCTCCAACAGAACTCCCCGCTCAAGTGGCCATAGCGCGACCCGAAACGATCGCCGTACAACCTGAGTTCTCGAAGCCTGCGGTTTTAAATGAGGTCTCGAAGCCTGTTACGATCGCCGCCCGTATCTCAGATCCTGCCCCTGTCGAGTTATCTGCGCTGCCTGAAAAACTCAGCCCAATCGATCGTTACCGTGCTGCCCATTCATTAGTTGCTGAAGTAGAACCGATCGCCGTTAAACCCATTACCACCGCACCGATCGCCGTTAAACCGATCGTTATTGCCACAACACCCGCACCAAAATCCATCACCCAACCTGCGGTCAAACCTACCCCAAAATCTGTACCAAAACCTGCACCAAAACCTACGACAAACTCGATCGCGAAACCCGCAACAACCCTATCTGAGACTGTCCCAACCCTCACCACTGATGTAAAAATTCTTGGAATAGAACCCGAACTCCAAGGCGTTGCGCGTCAAGTTTTACTGACCCAACCCGGCAAACAAACAACCGCCGCGATTGTCCGTGAAGATCGTGATGCACTTCTCGAAACGGGACTCTTCATCAGCGCCAACGCCACAACTCAACTCAACCCTAAAGGCGTGGATGTGACGTTCAACCTCGCGCCCGTGATTGCCAAATCTATTCAGCTCATCAACGCAAAAGCCCTGACCCAAGACACCGCCACCACCATTCTCAAACCCCAACTTGGCAAACCCGTCCAACCGTCTCTGCTCAATCAAGGCGTGCGCGATCTACAACAGTGGTACAACGATCAGGGCTATAACCTAGCGCGAGTCGTGGGCCTAAATTCTAAACAAGATGGCACTTTAAATGTGACGGTCGTGGAAGGCGAGGTGAGCGACGTTCAAATTCGGTTTATAGACGAAACAGGCCGATCGCAGGACGACAAAGGCAACGCCATCAAAGGCCGCACCCAAGAAAGCCTGATTCGCCAATCTATCCAACTCAAAAAAGGTTCTACGTTCAAAGAATCCGATGCCCAAGATGACCTCAATCGTTTGTTCAAAACGGGTCTTTTCCAAGGTGGACGCGTGACCTTAGAAGGGGATGTGCGCAATGCAACAGTGGTCTACAACCTAGCTGAGCTTCCCCTGCGCCGCACAGATATTGGTGGGGGCTACAACAGTGATGTCGGGTTGAATGCAAGTGTGTCTTACCGCGACTTTAACTTTAATGGATTAGGTCAACAGGTTGGCGGCAGTGTCATTGTTGGCTCGAAGGATTTCCAGTTTGATGGACGATTTGCCAATCCTTACCGCGAGACTCAGCCGGATACTTGGGGTTACAGTGTTCAAGCCTCACGTAATCGTGGATTGTCTCGGGTGTTTGATGGCGATGTGAAATTGAACTCTGGTAATGATGTTCGGGAAGGTCGATTTGGCGGTGCTGTGAATTTTAGCAAGCCGATCGCCCCAAGCCTTAATGCAACAGTGGGTTTGGGGTACACCCGAGTCAGCACCCGCGATACCAATGGTGATTTGATGCAACAGGATTCCGGTGGCAATCCGTTATCCTTAAGCGGCACGGGACTTGACGATCTGTATACCGTTAGTGCGGGCCTCAGCCAAGACAAACGGGACAATATTCTAGATCCTAAATCCGGATCACTATTAAGTCTGAGTTCTGAACAATATGTGCCGATCGGGGTGGGCAATGTCTTTGCCAATCGGGTCAGCGCAAACTATAGCCAATATGTTCCGGTCAATCTGTTTGGCAGTACAAATCCAAAAACAAAAGATGTTCTGGCGTTCAATGTTCAAGGTGGAACAACGATCGGAGATTTACCTCCAAGCCAAGCGTATCTATTGGGTGGTGTAAGTTCGGTGCGCGGATATGAACAAGGTAAGGTTGGTATTGGTAAAAGCTATGCGCTGGCTTCTGCTGAATATCGATTCCCGATTCTGAATGAAACGGTCGGTGGCACTCTATTCGCCGACTATGGCACAGATTTGGGATCTAGCGCTGGGGTAATTGGAGATCCCGGACTTCAACGCAATCGATCGGGGAGTGGTTTCGGATATGGTGCAGGTCTTCGAGTCAATTCGCCTTTAGGATTGCTTCGAGCAGATTTGGGCTTTAACGATCGGGGCGAAAACCGTATTCAATTTGGTGTTGGTCAGAAGTTCTAATTATACGATCGGGTCTTGAATACTTTATGACTATTCAAGACCTAATATTTTTAGTTTTGTACGATCGATTCTGGTGTTTCACCTGCAGCTAGGCGATCGCGGAGTTTTTCAATCTGTTCGATCGTCCAGCCCATCGCCTTCTGAATCAGGTCAATGGTTACACAGAACGATCGTAACCTCTCGCCGTCCCTCTTGCTGTCCTTCTTTGCGCCAATCTTTTTTTAGATCTTTGGTTATCGATTTCTTCTGCATTAAGTTTACTCTGGCTGCTACGAATTTCGAGTTCTGTTGCTGGGTTACGGAAGACTTCGATTAGCGCATCACGAGTCAGGAGATGGCCGAGTAAACCGAGATGGGTTCGATCGGCTTTGTCAGAAAGTTTGAACCAAAGATCGGCATACCGAGTATCGGTTTTAAGGGGACGATTGACGATCGTTGTTCCGATCGGACGCAACAGTTCCGTGAGATAGGTTTTGGCGAAGTCGTCGTGGGGAAACTGATTCATAGTATTTGATATAATCCCACTATACGAAATTTTCTCAAATATCAAATATTCTATTCTATTGATCAGGTATTTGAGTTACGATTTGATCCGCATAGACTAGGGCGATGTAATTGCACTACTAGAGATTAAATAAAACCAATTTGCCGGAGCAACAGCCTCCCCAGAGATGTAATTTGATAACCAGAAATTTTTGGAGCGACTGTGGAAGAATCATACTTTAGAGACCTTGTTCTAGCGTCCATACTGTACCGATGTTCCAATAAACCTAGCTGGGCTAAATGGTGGTGATAGCTTTGCTCTAAAGTTTCTTTATACAACTCCTTTTGAGATGAATCCATAGATGAAGCTGGTGGTCTAAGTACATCTTTGTGTTTTTCTCGGAACTCATCATTATCGTTATAGATTGAAGAATCGAAGTTGCATCTTAACCAAATAACCTCAATATCATTTATTTCGTCTAGAATTCGCAGTAAATGCTTAGACTCACTATATTCAATATCTTGAGAAGATAAACTATTGGCAATACTAGAAGCTATATAATTTCTGCGTTCATCCGTCAACGAACGAGCAGCTTGTCTTATGCCTTCTTCCAATAAATCTATGAACTCTTCATTAGAAAATTGTAAACGAATAAATTCTTCTTCTAGATTTGAAAATTTACGGTTAAGAATTTGAGCAAATTTAGAAATCCTATCAATTCGTTGATTAGGAATAATTGTACCTGCCAATTCAACAAGTAAAGAGCCAACAAAAGGGACAAATCCCAATGCTGCTTTTGCTGCTGATGTTACGTAATCTGATGTATTAGATTCCAGAGAGAATTTTTCTAAATTGTTACTCATTACACACCCTAATTTTCAAAAAATAGTTTAGCGCAACTAGTGATTATTCAAAAAATTTTGCATAGATCATTGATGATAGATATATCGAAAATTTCTACATCTCTCCCCCTAAGATTTATATTGCAGACTGATCTTACAACGATCGTCTTCAAATTTCCCTGAAAAAATCCTAAAGATTAAGTCATCTAGATCATCATAATCTGACAAGCAGAGATTAACCGATCGGTGAAGTTGAGTTGTGAGCGGAATGTCACGATAGTGCCTCTTGTGTCATGATCAGACAACGTAATTTTAACTATTCCCTCATGACCCTTCTCATTGCAGGTGACATCGGCGGCACCAAAACCATTCTCCGCCTAGTCCAAGCCCAATCACCGACCCGAATCATCAATCTGTACGAGGCCGAATATGTCAGCACCAGTTTTCCAGACCTAGTACCCATAGTAGAAGCCTTTCTGTTAGCAGCAACTGAATCTCTTGGCAAACTCGCGCCGATCGAAAGTGCTTGTTTTGGCATTGCGGGTCCGGTGGTCAAAAATACATCCAATGTCACCAATCTGGGATGGAAACTCCAAGGCGATCGGATTGCCCAAGAACTAAAAATCCCCAAAGTTTCTTTAATTAATGACTTTGCCGCAGTTGGATACGGGATATTAGGATTGCAAGATAATGATCTTGTGACTTTGAATATCGGTGAATCTGAATCTGAAGCCCCGATCGCCGTCATTGGGGCCGGAACGGGTTTAGGGCAAGGCTTTTTAATTCATGGACAATCGGGATATGAAGTCTTTAGTTCTGAAGGTGGACATTCAGATTTTGCACCTCGAACAGAACTAGAATATCAATTGTCTCGATATTTGATGGCAAAATTCGGAGTCGATCGGCTATCCGCAGAACGAGTTATCTCGGGACAAGGCATTGTATCAATCTATCAGTTTTTGCGCGATCGAAATATTGGCAAAGAATCATCAACCATAAGCCAAGCTATTCATCAATGGGAATCTGAAATTGGATTATCAACAAAAACAATTGATCCCGGTGCAATCATTGGGGCCGGGGCATTAGAATTAGGCGATCGGCTTTGTTTGCAAACCATAGAGATGTTTGTCGATGCCTACGGTGCTGAGGCCGGAAATCTCGCGTTGAAATTATTGCCCTACGGTGGGTTATACATTGCAGGTGGCATTGGTGCGAAGCTGTTGCCATTAATCGAAAATGGACGATTTATGCGATCGTTTTTACATAAAGGCAGAATGCGATCGTTGCTTGAAGCGGTTCCAGTTCATTTGATTTTAAATCCACAGGTCGGACTAATCGGTGCTGCTGTCTGTGGTTTAAAGTAATTTAGAAGTCAGTTATGCAGTATATTTTTGATGCCACTATTATTGTGGTGTGATCATGAGTTTTCAGTACTTGGAGCTATTGATTCAGTCTCTACCAGAGATTGAAAATACACAACGTGTCTTTCAGGAATATGCTGCTAAGGCTGACTTCGATCGATTCAACGCTAGTCTGGAAAGAGTTCCAGATGTTGAGCCATTACCAGGAGATGAATTGCCGTAGATCGTAATAGTTATAGAGAATCAAACTTGAAGTATATGATGAACTATCAAATTGTTTTAGCGATCAATGCAATTCTGATCATTCCGATCGGCTATGCTGTGAGATTTTCGCCCACATTGCCAGAATGGTTTCGCAATCTATTTGGCAATGTGGGCTATGAAACATTATTGATTTTATTATTACTCTTGATTGTGCCGAGAATGAAGCCGATCGCTGCGGCTATTTCTGTTTGTTTGTTCTCCTTTATCATCGAATTCTCGCAACTCTCCCAAGATCCAATTTCGATGGCCGCCCGATCGCACCTATTAGGCCGATTGATTTTGGGCAATGGATTTACTTGGGAAGATTTTCCACTGTATATGTTGGGCAGTTTGATCGGCTGGGCTTGGGTGATTCAATTGCGGCGCTGGGCAAAAAAGGAGAAAGTTCAATAGAACTGCGTTCATTATTCTTGATGCTTATGACGTGAAGTGCTTAGATTTTCGTCTAAAATGAGAGTTGTAGCATTAGGCAAAGATCGCGTATCGAAACCATTTATGGTCGTCCCCAAGGACTCAAAACCAGTCAAATTAAGAAGATTCAGCGGATTTATCACGATCGACTACCGATCGACAGCGTCACCACGCCCGAGTTTGCCCAGCGTCTCGCTAGCGTCAGCACCGACATTGGTGAACCCATCTGCGCCTATGTAAACCGCCGTGGTCAAGTGATTCGCGTGGGAGTCGGTACGCCGCGCCAAACCCAGATTCCACCGAAAGAATTGCCTCGTTATGGAGCCGATCGTCTCAGCGGTATCCGTTGCATCGCCACCCATCTCAAACTAGAACCGCCAAACGAAGCCGCACTCACCGCCATGGCCATACAGCGACTTGATTCATTAGTCGTCCTTACTTTGACAGGCAGCGGATTTCAAAAGCGCGGTGGTGGTGGCGCGGGCTATGTTAAAGAAGCCTACTGGTGTCATTTGATTCCGCACCCAGAAACTGCGTGGCAAATCTCAAATCCCATGGGTTTAGAGGAAATGCTCGACCAACACTTTACTGAATTTGTTGAAGAATTAGAAGCCGATTTTCAGCGACAATTTGTAGCCCGATCGGTTGATGATGATCGCGATCGGGTTCTAGTGGTGGGCTTAGAAACGGAGCAAGTCACCAAACAACGCTATCAAGATGGCATTGAAGAAATTAAACGATTGGTAGAAACAGCAGGCGGTGAAGTTCTAGAGGTACTGCGACAAAAACGATCGCGGCCTCATCCTCGGACCGTTGTGGGTGAAGGAAAAGTTCAAGAAATTTCATTAGTAGCCCAAACGATCGGGGCAAACCTAATTGTTTTCGATCGAGATCTCGCACCCATTCAACGTCGTAATCTAGAAGACAACATCGGCATTCGCGTTATCGATCGAACCGAAGTAATCCTCGACATCTTCGCCCAGCGTGCCCAATCGGGAGCCGGGAAACTGCAAGTCGAACTCGCACAAATGCAATACATGTTGCCGAGATTGGTTGGACGCGGGAAATCCATGTCTAAACTCGGCGGTGGTATCGGAACTAGGGGACCAGGCGAAACGAAACTAGAGACCGAACGCCGGGTCATTCAACAACGTATTAGCAATCTGCAACGCGAAGTGAGTTCATTACAAGAACACCGAACGAGACTCCGACAAAAACGTCAACATGAACGCGTTCCAAGTGTTGCGATCGTTGGCTATACCAATGCTGGCAAATCGACGTTAGTGAACGCATTAACCAACTCTGAAATCTACGCCGCAGATCAACTTTTTGCAACGCTAGACCCAACAACAAGACGATTGGTAATTCAAGATGCTGAAACTGAAGAAAATCGTCAAATTCTACTCACCGATACCGTTGGATTCATTCACGAATTGCCACCGCCGTTGATGGATGCCTTCCGCGCTACTTTGGAGGAAGTGTCTGAAGCCGATGCGATGCTGCATGTTGTGGATCTATCGCATCCCGCATGGTTGAGCCAAATTCGATCGGTGATGGATGTCTTATCGAAATTACCGATTTCACCGGGTCCCGCTATCATTGCATTCAACAAAATGGATCAAGTAGATGGCGATCGGCTCATGGAAGCAAAGGACGAATATCCTCAGGCATTATTTATTTCTGCACACGATCGGTTGGGTTTGGAAACCTTACGTCAACGATTGTGTCAATTGATTCGATATGCTTGTGAATAAATAATTTAAATAGATCTTGCGAATAAGTGATTTATTCAGGTTCGATCGGAGGCAATTTAACTAAAACAACATTCTGATAGAATGCCTCCACATCGACAGTCAACCCAATACTTTCAAGAATCACCCGATCGCCTTCGCCATAGGCCGTAAACTCCCAAATGTCTGCAAGTCGGCGACGAAATATTTCGACAGATTGAGTTTCTGAACTCACTAAAACATATTCTTGAAGACTAGTTAAACGGCGATAGAGTTTGAATTTATCACCTCGATCGTATGCTTCAGTACTAGGCGATAAGACTTCTACAATCAAACAAGGGAATTGAATGAATTGTTGCGCAATCCGATCGCGATCGTCACAACTCACACTCACATCTGGATAGGTAAATGGCCCTTTTTCAGAAATACCTAATTTGCAGTCTGAATTGTAAGTAATGCAGTCACTACCTGAAACATGAGATTGTAATAGACTCCCAACATTTAGACCAATACGACCATGAACCAACGTCCCTCCTGCCATTGCATAGACTTCTCCATCAAAATACTCATGGCGTTCTTGTTGAAGTTCTTCCCAATCAAAGTATTCTTGTGGGGTAAAGCCGGGTGATTTAAGTGATGCAATCATCTTTTTAATCCCAAATTAAAGACTCCAGTTCTATTCTAAACCGGAACGATTGGCTTTAAATAATCATTCGATAAAATTATCGTCGTCGTGCTTTACTGACCATTTTGCGAGATAACCGAAGTTTGAGATCTTCTTTCTCCGCCCAATCTTGCAAAATGCGAAAAAACGTTTGCCGATCGCCCGCTTGAACCACCGCAACTTGATCTGCCGTTTCAATCACATAGGGATAACCACCGCCGATCGCCACTTCGCCACGCACCCAATTAATAATTTGTTCTGCACGGCCTGTATCATACACCCACATTGGCAATTCCAGCCTTGCGGGAAGCCCGTCACGATTGGTTTTTAAATAGGTAAATGCAATCCGATCGGCATGTTTCCCATACACCTCCAAAATTCCCGATCGGACACAACGAAAAATAGGAGTACGATCGCCCCATTCCATAGATTGAATACATTTCTTATTTGCATAGAACTTATCCAACAACTTCGCATCGTGAATGGATTTGTTGTCTGGCAAGGCAAATAAACTTTGTAACATTCCAGTCAAATCACGGGCCGTACTCGTATCGATATATGCGACAATCGGAACTTTGAAATGTTCACTCGCATCCAAAAGATTCAATACACAACGTACATAGGTCGCTTGGGTTTCTTGATCAAATGCCTCTGCAAAACTAGCCACCAATGAACCATCAAAAAATGCCAGCGCTTCTTCCATGCCTTCATGTTCTTCAAAGTAATCAATGATTCGCTGTGTCTCCATTTCAAAGCGCCGCATATTGACCTTCCGATCGGCCACTTCCCCGCCCAACCGATCAACTTTAAGATCCTGCGGAGTCATGATGTAGGACTCAATATCTTTAAAATATTGTCCCGCTTCAGTATGCAAATTTTCAAACCAACCAATCTGGACCAGCGCCACCGGAATGGACAAATCCTTTCCCGGATAAATCTGCGATCCATCTACCGCAAAGGTAGAAACCCCTGAAAGCTGTTCCCTGACCCAAGCATTACTCTGCTCGCGTGTTTCCCACTTCAAACCAAAGGCCAAAATCCAACTTTTAAAGTCATCCAATAATTCTAGCGGAACAGCGCCACAGCCCGGTTTAGAAGCCAGCCGAGTCTGAAGTTCATGCGTCGGGAGTGTAATCGCTTCGGCCAGTGCTTTTTGATAAATTTCAATCAATCTAAACGTCTCTTCGTCAAACCGAGAAAACTCCGATCGACGTGCATTGAGCTGACTTAGGATTTGGCTGGGCTTAAGCGGCATTGCGATCGGGGTAAACAGAGATTAAATTAACGATACCGCTCTCAGGTCGATAGTTCAAGTGTTTTGGTAGTTCATTTGTTTTTATCAGCGTTTCGCCAACATTTCAATGCGCGTATTGCTTTACGTTTTAGGGGCGATCGGGGTATAAATTAACTTTACTGTTTTACTTATCTGTTCTACTCATTCAGGAGTCATTATCTATGAGCGAAGATCAAAATGCATTACCAACACCATTAGTTTGTGATGTTTGTGGAGTTCAGATCTTAAAAGCGATCGGGCGGGATATTGTTATTTTTGCAACAGGCGCTAAATCTACACGAGATGTTTTGACTGAACGGGTCTGCCGACATGTCAAAGACCGACCGGGTTGTATTAATAAAGCGTAGTAATGGTAAGGATTGAATCATGAATTTGTTAGATAGGACGATCGAAAAAGCGCAGACCGTTTTGCTAGGACAACAAACCCAGGAGGGCTACTGGTGGGCGACCCTAGAATCGAATGTGACTATGACGGCAGAAGCTGTTTTGTTGCATAAGCTATACGGCACTGATGTCGATCGTCCTATGCAAAAAGCATTAAATTATTTACGTAATTACCAATGCAAAAATGGAAGTTGGGAACTCTATACAGGAGATGGCGGAAATCTTAGTGTTTCAATAGAAGCCTATATGGGATTACGATTACTAGGAGTAGCGATCGATCAACCCTGTATGGTGAATGCTCGTGAGTTTATTTTGTCTCGCGGCGGCATCACTAAAGCACGAATTTTCACTAAATTCCATCTGGCTGTAATTGGGTGCTACGACTGGCGCGGATTGCCATCGATTCCGCCATGGATTATGTTGCTGCCGAATGAGATTTCGCCGCTTACTATTTATGAATTATCGAGTTGGGCGAGGGGAAGCACGGTACCGTTAATGGTGGTGTTCGATCGTAAGCCTGTGTGGTTGACAGAGCCTAGGATTACATTAAATGAATTGTATGTGGAGGGAGACGATCGGGAACGCTATGAATTGCCGAAAAAAGGGGACTGGACCGATGGATTTATTGGGTTAGATTTTGCATTTAAGATTGCGGAAGAATTGAATTTAGTCCCATTCCGAACAGAAGGATTGGCAGCGGCAGAACAGTGGATATTAGATCGTCAGGAGGAAACAGGTGATTGGGCGGGAATCATTCCGGCGATGTTGAACTCATTGTTAGCGATGAAAGCATTAAAGTATGATGGAAATGATTCAGTCGTGGCTCGTGGAATTGCTGCTCTCGATCGTTTTAGTGTTGAGACTGACGATGAGTATTGGATTCAGCCTTGCGTTTCGCCAGTGTGGGATACAGCATTAGTAATGCGATCGCTTTCTGAATCGGGTTTGAGTTCCAATCATCCAGCTCTAAGACAGGGCGCAGATTGGTTGGTGAAAATGCAGATTCTTGATTATGGCGATTGGGCGGTAAAAAATAAGAGAGGTGCGCCGGGAGCTTGGGCATTTGAATTTGATAATCGCTTTTATCCAGATGTCGATGATACGGCGGTGGTGGTGATGGCATTGGCGCAAGCTGAGTCGTCAAATGAGGTATTGAAAGAGCAAGCGATCGATCGGGCAGTGCGGTGGATTGAAACAATGCAATGTCGCCCTGGCGGTTGGGCTGCGTTTGATGTGGATAATGATCAAGATTGGTTAAATGATTTACCCTATGGTGATTTGCGGGCGATGATTGATCCGAATACGGCAGATGTGACGGCGAGAGTTTTGGAAATGGTTGGAGGGTTGAGGTTGGGGTCTGCATTGTCAATGGATCAGATTGAAAAAGCGATCGTGTATTTGCTTCAAGAACAAGAACCAGAGGGCTGTTGGTTTGGGCGTTGGGGGGTTAATTACATCTATGGAACTTGTGGCGTGTTGGCGGCGTTTGATTCGTTGGGATTGATTCAGAAGTTTAAATCATCAATGGTGCGGGCAGTTGAATGGTTGGTGAATTGTCAGAATGTGGATGGGGGTTGGGGTGAAACTTGTGGCAGCTATGCCGATCGGTCTCTTATGGGTAAGGGCGATAGTACTCCGTCGCAAACGGCTTGGGGGTTGATGGGGTTGATGGCAGGGGCTACTGCTGTGGTGGATTCGTCATTGCACGATCGGGTGAATGAGGCGATGGCGCGATCGGTTTCGTATTTGATTGCCACGCAGGATGTGAATGGTAAATGGTCAGAGGAATGGCATACGGGGACGGGGTTTCCGCAGCATTTCTATTTAAAATATAATTTGTATTGTCAACATTTTCCATTGACGGCGTTGGGACGATACCGATCGTATTTGAAATAGGGATTATGGTTTTTGATTACGGATTTTTTGAATGAAACTTTGAATGGCATCGTATTGATCGGCCATGCGGGAATGTTCTGCGACGAGTTCAATATCTAAGTCGGGAATCAATTCACTACTGCTCGTTTTTTCATAGAGATCATTTTCTCGGCGACAGTAAACTTCAATGGTGCCATCTTCCCAAAACCATACTTCTGGAACTTGCAAGCGGGCATAGATAGCAAGTTTGTTAATACCGCCGCTAGTGACAGTGACTTCGATCGCGAGGTCAGGAATGGGCTTTTTGCTACCGATGCTGTAGCATTCATCGGGTTCTATGCGGGCACCATCTTTCTTCTGTCCTTGTGTTTCACTGCCTCGAACATAAAACCGAATGTTACGGTCTCGCAAGAAAACCTCTACGATATTACTAACTGTACTTTTTGGGGATTCGTGTGCTTCGGAGGGAGGGGCCATGATTTCTACAATTCCATCGATATACGTTAAGCGGTTCCCTGTATGTTCAAGGATAAGGTCGAGTTGTTCTAATTGCTCCCAAGTGATGTTGTAAAGCAGTGTGGGATCTGGATTTTCGAGTTCGGGTTGACGTAGTAGGGGAATTGAGATGGGACGTTTGATCTGAGCAATCATGGGCGAACCTTTTGAATGATTGGCGTTGGGTTTATGATAGCCGATCGGTGAATTGATCTTGTTTGGGGAATTGTAGGGCGATCGATCTCCAATTTCTAGGGTTATCCGGAATTTCTTGTAGACAGCGGGTAAACTATAGAAAATATTGTCACGTCCCCGAAACTGCCATGTCCGATCGTATTCAGCAAATCGAGAAAAATCTGAAGTTACTGTACGCTCAACTTGGGGCTGCTGAAGAAGGCGCGATCAAGGCACAGAGTACGGTTTCAAAGCTGAAGTATGAACAGGAGATTGAGGATGATCTCAAGCCTCAAACCCGTAAATTTGAGCAGGAATTATTTACTTTACTTCAGCAAGAAAGCCAAGAGCTAACTTTTGTGGAGGCGGATGCACAGGCGACGATCGATCTGATTGTGCAGGAGGTGACGCAGCTTCAACGTCAGCCGAATTTGGATGGGGAAATGTTGGCGTTGTTGCAGCGGATTGAGGCGAAAATTAATGAGCCTGGGGTGACAGCAGATGCGAAGTTGAAGGGTACGCTGTCGATTTTTCCGCCGTTTATTGGGTTGTCCTATGAGGGACAGTTGGATACGGAGAATTTTTGTCGCAAGTATTTCCCGACGTTTACGCGATTGATTAAAGGCGCAAAAAAGTAAGTCCCTCTGATTCAGTTGCGCGGGTTTCAGAGGGTGGGCGGTTGTTTGGGGCAGAACAAATTCGATCGGTGCCGTTGTGGGTGGGGCGGGATGCGTTGTTGACAGATCTGAAGGCGGATCTGTTGGCGGGGCGGAAGGTTTTGGCGTTGTGTGGTCAGGGGGGAATTGGGAAGACGAGTTTGGTGGTGAAGCTGTTGGAAGCTTGTGGGGTTTTGGTGTCGGCGGGGAGTTTGGCGGCGGGGTGCGCGTTTGGGCGGGTGATTTATGTTCGGGTGTTGGAGGGGATGAGTTTTGATGGGGTGATGGCGGAGTTGGCTCGATCGCTGGAGGTTTCGTTGACTGATGGGTTAAGGCCCGAACAGATGATTGATTTTGTGATTGCGGGATTGCAACGATCGCGATGTTTGGTGGTGTTGGATAATTTGGAGGATGTGCTGCGGGATGGACGGGCGATCGATCGCTATTGGGGGCTGTTGTTGTGGGCGTTGGTGGAGCGGGAACATCGATCGCAGGTGGTGATTACGAGTCGGGAGGTGCCGAAGGATTTGGCTGATCCAAGGGATTGGAGTGGGGTTCCAAATCCGGTGTCAGTGCGGGTGGAGACGATTCACGGGATTGATCAGGTGGCGAGTGTGAAGCTGCTGCTGCAGTTGGGGTTGCGCGATTGTACTGCGGATTTGGAGTGGGTGGCGAAGCGGGTGGATGGGCAGGTTCATGTGCTGACGCTGCTGGCGAAGTGGGCGAGTAAGCCGGGGATGTTGCGGACGCGTCCGGATTTGGTGATGCAGGATGCGAAGCCGATTTTAGGGGAACAGTTGGCGAGGCAGAGTGATGGGGCGATCGATCTGTTGAAGCGGATGTGTGTGTTGCGGGTGGGAATTGAGATTGAGGGGCTGACGTTTTTGCGGTTTTATCAAGGTGAAGAAGAAGATAGCGGTCACTTTCGGGTTGCTAGCTTCATTGAGAAACCTATGGAGTTCTTGCCGGAAGAGATCGATGGAACGCAATCGTTAGTGGATGCGCTCGGGTGTTGTTCATTAGTACAGATTCGTTATGATGAGAATCGCTGTGTTGATTCCTATGATTTGCATCGAGTGATTGTTGAATTTATGAAGGAAGCCTATAAATCTGAATTACCAGAGTTGATGATAAATGCATATTCATACTACAGCTATAAATCCAGTAATTCAATTGATTCTCCCAAAATCTTAGAAGACTTACGTCCGGTCTTAGAGATGCAATATTTTGCTTTTCAAATTGGTTATTATTGTGAAGCTGTGAATATCGTAATCTATCAGCTCAAACAGTATCTTAAGCCTTGGGGACATTGGATGTTATTGAAAGATCTGTGTGATCAAGTCATACCTTATGCCAACGATGTTGAGTATCGAAGCTGTAAACAATTACTAGGAATGATTGCACGTCGTACTTGGAATTTAAATCAAGCAGAACAGTATTTTACTGAATCGCTTATTGATAGTGAACAACGTGGTAATAAAAGTGGTATTTCAGTATCACTGGGCTTTTTGGGTGATCTTGAATGTGATCGTTCAAATTGGGATAAAGCTAAACAATACTATCAAAATTCATTAGTTATAAGGAAAGAGTTAGGTGGTCAAAGGGCTATCGCTCGCGGTTTAGGATTGCTTGGAAAAGTTGAATTTAAACGAGGTAATTGGGATAAAGCTGAGCAACTCCATCAAGAATCTTTATCTATACGTCAAAAAATGATGACATCTCAGAGATCGCAAATAGTTGGTGTTCATTGGCCGACATACAACGAGCTAAAGGAGATCTGGATTTCGCAGAAAAATTATATGAGAATGTTCTTAAAGTACGTGAAGAAATGGGAGATATCTTCGCAATTGGTGTCTGTTGGCACGCTTTAGGAAATCTTCAGTGTGATCGTGGCAATTTTGACAAAGCTGAAGCCTTTTTAAAGAAAGCTCTCTCACAAATGCAGTATCTTGGTATGACCTCTTGTATCGCTGAAACAAACTACGATCTTGCCAAACTCTACCGCGCCAAAGACAACTCCACGCAAGCCCAAGAGCATTATGCAGTAGCGCACCAGATGTGTACGCAGTTGGGAGCGGAGGGAGAATTGAGAAGGTTGAATGAAGAATGGTGAAGTGTGGGGAAAGGATGAAGTGTGAATGCTCAAGGGAATAGAGAATTGTCGGTCTGACACTCCCTTAAGATACAAGAATGGGAAGGACGATCGATTACAAGTTGCCTAATCTTTGTTAAGAGACGATCGACCTCCAAACATTCTTATTTTGCATTATTATTCAAGCGCCGCTGACCAATCGGTGCCCTATGATTAGGGCGTGGAAATGAGACAGGCAGACTTGAGGAGGA
>JAYUEU010000286.1:0-6759 GCA_043739065.1 Synechococcales cyanobacterium
TGGCAAAATTAACAAAAGACATTGAAGGCAAATCTGTTAAATTACAAGACTTGCAAACCTTCACCAATGCAATTACCGCACTTTATCTCGATCGGGGATACATCACCTCCCGCGCCGTTTTGGGTGAGCAAACGATTGTCAATGGCATTGTTAAAATTCAAATTGTCGAAGGTTCCCTCGATCGTATCGACATTGAAGGACTCAAACGCCTCAATAAAAACTATATTCAAAGCCGCATTCAACTCGGCACCAAAATACCACTCAATAAGAACCAACTTGAAGACCAACTTCAACTGCTCAAAACCGATAGTTTAATTGACTCTATTCAAGCAAGTTTACGGCCCGGTTCGGGTGCAGGTCGAAGTATCCTCACCCTACGAATTAAAGAATCCAATCCGATCGCTGGAAACATCAGCATCGACAACTACTCATCCCCAAGCGTCGGCTCAGAACGATTTGGCGGCGGTTTGACCTATCGCAACGTCACAGGTCTGGGCGACGAACTCAGCGCAGCCTACAACCGATCGTTCCCCGGCGGTTCAAATGCCCTCGACTTCAGCTATCGCTTGCCTATTAACGCAATGAATGGGACCGTCCAACTGCGCGTCGCCCCAAATAATAGCCAAGTCATTGAACAGCCGTTTGATGTCTTAGACATTCGCAGCAACACAGAACTCTACGAATTGAGTTATCGTCAACCCTTGATTCGCAATCCCCGCGAAGAATTTGCACTTTCCCTAGCCTTTGCAGTTCAAAATGGTCGCACAACAATTAGTGGCATTCCGTTGACAACTGTTGGCAGTGGAACTGATATTGATGGCCAGGGTCGAACTCGTGTGTTGAAATTTGGCCAAGACTATACGAAACGCGACAGGTCAGGTGCATGGGCACTACGATCGCAGTTCAGTCTCGGACTCAACGCCTTTGATGCTACCGTCAGCGACACATCCAAACCCGACGGTCGGTTCTTTAGTTGGCTGGGTCAAATGCAACGAGTTCAGCGCCTCAGCAATAATCAATTGCTCATTGCCCAAGCGGACGTACAGTTGTCCCGCGATCCATTATTGCCATCCCAACAGTTTGTGATTGGCGGCGGACAGTCATTGCGCGGCTATCGTCAGAATTTACGATCGGGTGATAACGGCGCTCGGTTCTCTGTGGAAAATCGGATCGCCATTCAACGCGATCAAATTGGAAATCCGATTTTTCAACTTGTTCCTTTTGTCGATGCCGGATGGGTTTGGAATCAATCTCAAAATCCCGCCCAATTACCCAGTGAAACATTCTTAGCATCCGCTGGTTTAGGACTAATCTGGGAACCAATGCCTCGATTTTTAGTCCGTGTTGACTATGGAATTCCATTGATATACAACAGCGATCGTAAGGACAATGCTCAAGATCGCGGATTGAATTTCAGCTTAGGATATAACTTCTAGTAAATTTACTAAGAAGTTATTCTCTACAAATACAACCGTAAATCAGTGATTCTGATTTTCATTTACGGTAAACCCGCAGACAACTCTTCAGAATTAGGGCTTTAGCATTAGGCTAAGTATTGCAAAAAGACTACAGCCCACGATCGCTTCAATTGCATATCGACCAGACCATCGGTGAGGCCGGGAATTCCACACCTGAAGTTCACCGTTGAACCCTCGGGCGGCAAGACTAAGGGAAACTTGACGGTAGTTAATCAAAACGCGTTGGAGCAGTTGCCCAATTAAAATGCCAAGGCTAGACATTCCCCGTCGCCAAGTGCGATAGCCACAGCGAGAGTTTTGGGCCATCCACAGATCATCAACGATCGCGAGCAATGTAAAAATAAAGCGATACATCAACAACAACAACTCCGTCAACAACGCTGGACATCGCAACTGACGAAGAACTTGCAACACTTCTGTGAATGGTGTCGTCAGTAAAATGAAATACATACAACTGGTCGAAGCCAATGCCCGAATCAACAATCGAGCAACTTGCTGCAATCCATGGTCACTCACATAGATATAAAATCGACCAAGGTTCATCCCTAAGCCCTGCCAAACATCCACCATCATCGCTTGCGTCTGAACATCAGCGCCATTGATGACAAATGCAGGCAAACTAGCAATCCAAAAGCTCAAGGGCAGCGCTAACAATTTCAAATAGACATTCGCTGGAATTGCCGCATAACAAACAATCCAAATGAAAACCCAAATGCTAATCAAGCCTTGAACAATAGGCGGCGAGATCAATGAGAGTATCAACAGAACAATAGCAAAGGACAGTTTGTGGCTGGGGGGCAACCACCGTAAACGATTACCGTAAGCTAAACTATCGATTTGATGGCTCATTGAGATGAAGATGAATTGTCAGATTGTCCCGATTGACGTTCAGTTCGACCTTTGTAAAGTCCAATGATATACCCGACAATTCCAGCACCGATCGCTGCTTGGGTCGCAAACAAAAAGGTCTCAACTTCGCCACCAGAGGGCTTAATTACAGGTTTAAACCAAGGTTTATAACCCGGTTGCAATTCTTCAATAGCAGTTGAATTTTTACTATCTGTTGCTTTAAATATATTGCCTTGAAAATGCAAAACTGGTCCGACCGATAATGCCAAAATTCCGATCGCAATCAACCAATTAGTAGGTATGTTTTTAGTAGGTATATTTTTCATGAATTAAGCCTCTATGATTTGATCAGTTTCAATGTTTTCAATTCTTCTTGTCCATAGTTCTGAAGCCAATTCCAAACCAATACGGTTAGTAGTCCTTCACTAATCGCAAGGGGAATTTGAGTAATAGCAAACACACCCACAAATTTCACAAAAGAGACCATAAATCCACCTTGCACCGCTGGAAATGCTAAGGCCAATTGAACAGCGGTGGTGAGATAGGTGAACAAGTCTTCAAACATTGCCGCCATAAAAACCGCAACGGTCTGATTTCCGATTTTCATGACTGAGTGATAAACCACATAAGCGACACAGGGACCCACGATCGCCATGGAAAAAACATTTGCGCCTAAGGTCGTTAAGCCGCCATGAGCTAACAATACTGCTTGAAAGAGAAGCACTAAACTCCCCATTACTGTCATCACCAATGGGCCAAAGAGAATAGTTCCAAGTCCGGTTCCGGTTGGATGAGAAGAGCTTCCAGTGATTGATGGGATTTTTAAGGCGGATAGAACAAAGGTGAATGCGCCCGCTAGTGCCAATAATAGTTTGAGTTCGGGGTTTGCTTTGGTGATGCGAGTGAGCGATCGTAACCCGAACAAAAAGAATGGTAAGGATGCAGCATACCAAAATGCAGCCCATTCAGCAGGTAAATAGCCTTCAGCAATATGCATCGCGGCGGCAGGGTTGGCCGAGGCTAAAACAATGTATATACTTAGAACTACGATCGTGCCTAAGATTATCAATTTCTGATTTTTTGTCTTCATCCTGTACCTCGCAGATAAGACGTGAATAAATGCACTTTAAAAGCACATCACACGATTGGCAGGCATTCTGACTTATCAAGATCGATTTATCTTGACTTACAGTTGCGGGACAGCGGCAGACTTTCACTACTCTTTCCCTCTTTCGTCTAACAAATAGTCTTTGCTAGAACCGATCGTGTCCTAGAACTATAACAGAGTGCAGAATTTTCGATCGGGTCCTGAATGTAAACGTCATTCACCGTGCCAAAAACAAGAGCACCCCAGAAACTCAGGATGCTCTTGTTTTGAGCCTATATTTCCAACTCAACTGAATTAATTTTAGAACTTGAAGGTAGTGCGGATGGTACCGACATAGACTGCGCTGTTAGCACTGTTGTTTTCAGGATTGAAGATGACCATCATACCAGGAGTGATAGAAATCTTGTCAGTCATCTGATAACGATACAAACCTTCTAGAAAGAAATTGCTAGCCTGCTCAGCTCCGCCAGTTCCGCCAGTGATTCTAGGCTGTTGACCAATAATCAAACCACCCAAGTTACCTTTCTTACCTAGATCAGGGAAGGAGAGGTTTGCAGCCCAGTTAAAGATGCTAACGTTTCCACCACCACCTTCACGATTGGCAGTTGTGTAGCCAGCCCAACCACCTAAACGAATCATAGAGCTTAATGCATAATACCCTTGGATACCAAAATTGTCCGAGGAAGTTGCTGCACCAGCAAATGGATTATTAGATCTTGCACTACCTACCCCACCAGAAATAGCAGAGTTAGTGGCAGGAAGCACTGCTGCTGTGCGATCGTAACCACGAACATAGGTGAAACCTAAGCCTAATTGCTTAGAAGGTTTGAACTCAATTTGTCCAATAAATGCATTGCTTCCGTTGAACAAACCATTACCTGAAGTTGGGTCATTCGCATTTTTAGCAGAATAACCAGCACTCAAACCAATGCTGGAAGTCAAGGGATAGTTAACAGTCAGACCAGCTCCGCCTTGTGCATAGCGATAAATCGGGTTGAAGCGACCGAAACGAGAGATAGAACCCGTACCGTCACTTGCTAACTGACCGTTGAAATTCTCCATGTTGTTGTAGAACTCAAGTCCCGTTGCATCAACAGTGGCGCGCCCCTTACCCAATGGGAAACGGTAGTAAGCCTTATCAACAGCGATACTATTATCGCCACCGTCACCAAAAGACAGACGCCCCATGTTTGTGCCTACGCTGGTTCCAGTGTTGGGAACATTTCGCGCATTCAGACGAGTATATAAGGTGTCTCTGCCTGTGAAGCTGGTTACTAGACCGAAACGAACCCGATCGCTGAAGGTTGTATTTTTATCAACAACCGCGCCGCCTACACCACTTGCCGTAGCTTTCCTGTCGCCTAATGCACCGGAGATAGCAAAAATCACTTCGCCTTGTAGCTTGGTTGTAGTGGAGAACTGCTGCTTCTCAAGGGTTGCAACCTTAGTTTCTAAACCATCCACGCGACCGCGAAGGGTAGCAAGTTCTGCTGCGAATTGTTCCTGGAGCTTACGAAGGGTGTCGAGGTCTCCCTTTTTCACCGTATCACCAGACGCAGCGATCAAATCATTGACGCGATCCATGCAGGAGTTCAAACCAGCCGCAAACTCATAACGAGTCATCGCACGGTTACCGCGATAGGTCTTGTCGGGATAGCCCGCAATACAACCGTAACGCTCGACCAAAGACTGGAGAGCTTGAAATGCCCAGTCCGTTGGCTTCACGTCAGAAAGCTGAGAAACAGAAGTCACTGCGCCCATGTCGCCTGAATCTTGAGCCAACGATGCGACCGAAACCTCTGCTTTTGCCGGGGCCACAGAAAGAACTACAGAAGCACCCAGTAAAACTGGAGCAATCATAATTGCCTTTAAAGATTGAATAGCCATGTTCACTACCTAATTTCACACCATAAGTCTTGCCAGAATTTCACTCAAGCCAAAGTACGAAACCACACCAAACTGAGTGATAGGGAATTCATACGGGTATGGCTTGAAAAATTTCCAGCAGACTTATAATAGCGAAATACACGGATCTACAATGTCTTCCCGACTACAGAGAACCCATTGACTACCAGTGATGGTGTCCAGCAGGATCCACTCCACTCACCATCATTCCCGAATCTAACGGAATCTTTTAAGGTCTGATAAACATTCCCTGAGATCATTGTGTCCTTAATTCGCCCGACAATTTCACCCTTAATAATCCGATAGCCCAAATCCACATTGACCGATAAATCTCCTGAGATCCCCGGTCCACTGCCCAAAATCTGATCCAAAATGATGCCATCATCAAGCGATCGTACTAAGTCCTCAAAACTCGCATCACCGCCCGCCACAATAAAATTAAATAGTCCTGGCATCGGATTGCTACCCAAATTCCGAAAGCCATTCCCTGTCGTGGGGCTTCCGAGTGCCCGTCCTGTTTTACGATCGAGAAAAAACTGCTTCAATCGCCCGCCCTCAATAAAGTTCATTGCACAGGTTTCAATACCCTCATCATCAAAGGGACAACCATAGGGACCACTCTTCGGATCTTGGCTCAGATGAATATTCGATGCCAAAACCGCTTCCCCGGCCCGATCGTTCCAAGGCGATGCACCTTCAAGAACCTGTTTTCCATTCAACGCCGCTTGAAGAGTTCCCCAGAGTAAATCAGCCGCCTTAGCCGTGAGCAAAACAGGCAATCGACCGTTTGGGGCAGGACTATTACGCTGTGCCCAATCTAGACGCTGCAAAATCGGGGCTACGATCGCAATGGGATCTAAAACTGAATCACGAGTCGCTTGTCCGTCATAAATTGTTAAAAAATCATCGCCCTTCACTAGCGAGGCTTCGAGGTAACCGCTAATCGTTGTGTCCTGATAGCTGTAATCGAGTCCCCGAGAATTAACGATGCGCGTATTTTCCGTTTCACAATCCCAACCACCACCACAGACCACATCTGGGTATTTATCCCGCACAATATCGATCGCTTGATTTCCCCATTCCAGCAACGTTTTAACTTCGACTTGATGGCCATCATCGGGGTAATTTTTCCGGGTTCCCGAAGTGAGTTCAGGATCTTCAGATTCATTTAAGTCGCTTAGAGTAATCGCCCGATCGACTAAGGCTTGAGCTTCGACTTCTCCGTAGGCGACAACCAATCCCGGACGACCATTCTTCCATATTCGCAACGCTGTCCCATCTGCTTGAGTACTTTCAAGTTGTTTAAGGCGATTGGCTTCAAAGGAAACCGGGCGAGATTGCGATCGCGATTGAAACACCTCAGCATCTTCGGCTCCGGCTTGTTTGGCCAAAGTAAGAAGTTGTTCTGCGAAAAGATCA
>JAYUEU010000287.1:0-4902 GCA_043739065.1 Synechococcales cyanobacterium
CGATTGCCTTCAGTTACGAGGGCGAAAATCATCACCTCAATGAGCTTTTGATGGGTAATGGGGACGTGGCGAGACCCCAAAATTGCAATCCGTTTCGACCCAGTCTGCTGAATCGAAGCAAGCTCTTGTAAAAAATCATCTACCTTGGGTAGTTCAAGCGACTGGCTCATGGATGCGGTTCAAACAACTTCGGCATTCTATCAGAATCCCCTCGATTCGAGAACTGTTCTGCTAGAACTCACGATATTGCGCGATGATGAAGGAAACCCTAACCCATGAAATTATGGCTATTGCGGCAAGTTCCACCATCAAGCCAAACCGCCAACCAACCAATCAATCAAACCACCCATGGGCTAAGTGCGTTCAGCATACAGCGATCGGATTCGATCGCACCGCGCTGCCGATTCTGTCTGGTTCGATTCCTATTGATTTACGCGGAACCCTCTATCGCAATGGTCCAGGACGATTGGTGAGGGGAACTCGATCCGTGGGGCATTGGTTTGATGGTGATGGGGCCGTCTTAGGCGTGACATTTACCGATTCAGGTGCGACGGGCATTTATAAATATGTTCAGACCGATGGTTATAAAGCAGAAGAAAAGGCCGATCGGTATTTGTTTGGCGGTTATGGTACTCATGGATCCGAGTCTTGGTTCGGGCGCTGGAAGGGCTTGAAAAATGCGGCCAATACCAATGTCTTAGCGACGACGGATAAGCTTTTGGCCTTGTGGGAGGCTGGATTGCCCCATGAACTGAATCTTGAAACTCTGGAGACGGTTGGTCTGAATTCGTTGTCAAAGTTGACCTCAACCACGCCATTTTCTGCCCATCCAAAAGTGGACCCGAAGACCCATGAGATCTTCAACTTCGGCGTGAGTTTTGGCCAAAAAAATAAGCTTCATCTTTACCGCTGCAACCCCCAAGGCACGATCGTTCAGACCCGCACCCATGAACTCAGCGCTGCAACTTTGCTCCATGATTTCGCGATGGTAGGCCGCTATCTTATTTTCTGCATTCCGCCGTTGCCGCTGGATTTGCTGCCATTAATTGCCAAAACCAAGACCTTTTCTGAAGCGCTAACTTGGAAACCAGAGCAAGGAACTCAGATCGTGATGTTCGATCGCAATACCCTAGAACTTGTGCGAAGCATCACGACGGATCCATGGTTTCAGTGGCATTTTGGAAATGGCGAAGAGCGGGCCGATGGAACAGTGTTGGTGGAACTGATTCGCTATGAAGATTTTGAAACCAATGCTTACGTTCGAGATATTCCTACGGGAAATCCTCAGGTCCACGCCCCGTCTCGTTTGATGCAGCTTCACCTCTCGCCCAACAATGATGCGGTTGTGTGTTGGGAAACCTTGTGGGACCAGTCTTGCGAATTTCCCACCGTCAACCCTCAAGTTGTGGGCAAGCCCTGGCGCTATACCTATTTCTCAACCCATCGTCCCGGTACGGACGCGAAGTCTGGCGAACTGTATGAAGCCTTCGGTCGGCTCGATCGGCAAAGTGGTGAGGTGACAATTTCAGACTGCGGCGCACATCACTACAGTTCAGAAACTATCTATGCCCCAGGAGAAGCCGATCGTGGTTCCAGTCCAAACGATCGCGGTTGGCTATTATCAGTGGTTTTTGATGCTGGGGCCGATCGGAGTGAAGTCTGGATTCATGACGCAGAGAGTGATTTAGGTGAGCCTGTATGCCGTCTTGCGTTGCCGGAAATTATTCCGTTCGGATTCCATGGAACTTGGCGATCGCACAGCTAGCTCAACCTAATTCTTACCTTTTTCATCTTCGATCGCTCTTTACGTGACCTTTGAGGTGATACTAGTTACGCACAACCCTTGAGCCGATCGCGCCTAAATAGAAGACAGAAATCTATGAAATCTTACCTAGCGGCTGCCATTCAGATGACTAGTCTTCCAGATTTGAGAAAAAATCTGACCCAAGCAGAAGAGCTGATTGATCTCGCGGTCCGGCGGGGTGCAGAACTTATTGGGTTACCAGAAAATTTTTCGTTTTTAGGAGATGAATTGGCCAAAATCGCTCAAGCTGAAACGATCGCCTTAGAGAGCGAGAAATTTCTCAAAACCATGGCTCAGCGTTACCAAATCACCATTTTAGGCGGCGGTTATCCGGTGCCAGCGGGCAATGGAAAAGTCTACAACACCGCGCTCTTGGTGGACAAAGATGGTAACGAAGCCGCTCGGTACGAAAAAGTTCATCTGTTTGATGTGGAGGTGCCCGACGGCAACACTTATTTAGAGTCGGCAACCGTCGTTCCGGGAAGCGAATTTCCAGCCATCTACACCTCAAATGATCTGGGCGTATTGGGTCTGTCGATTTGTTATGACGTGCGTTTCCCCGAACTCTATCGTCATTTAGCTCAGCAGAACACTGAAGTGCTTTTTGTTCCGGCAGCGTTTACCGCCTACACTGGGAAAGACCATTGGCAAGTCTTGCTCCAAGCCCGCGCCATCGAAAATACCTGTTACATGATCGCCCCGGCTCAAACAGGCTGGCACAATAGCATTCGTCAGTCTCACGGTCATGCGTTGATTATTGATCCTTGGGGAACGGTGTTGTCTGATGCGGGAACAGAACCCGGATTTGCGATCGCAGAAATCTCGCCAAATCGTTTAAAACAAGTCCGTCGCCAAATGCCATCGTTACAACATCGAGTTTTTGTTTGAGATTTGAGCTAAATGCGTTTGCATCGGTCGAATTTAGGTATAAATGTAATGAAATAATCCAGGCTAATTGTTGGGGAGATGTGTGAATTTACGCTGCCCAACTTCAATAATTTGTATTAGTCTGGTGTGCGACTTGTAATATTCTAACGATCGGCAATGAACTTTTTAATGGTCCGATCGGTCTATCTTCACTAGCTTTGTATTTGTGCGTCTTCTCACTTCGTCTCCCTGTAATTTTTAGAACCTGTGCGCTAGAGCGTTTGCACCTAGTTCATTGACGATGCCTTTACTCCCCTGGCCCATGCTTCCTAAAAAAACGTCACTCTTTGATTTTTGTTCAGCGGCTTATTTGGCACTTTTGGCATTCTCTGTCGAAGCCGGAAAATTGCTCAAATGGAACTCTAAAAAAACGTCACTTGTCGCCTTTTGTTTAGCGATTTATATCGTGCTTTTGGGATTGCCAGCCCAAGCGGGAAAGTTACTCCAATGGAATTTTGATGCGCGACAAAATCAACTGGAATTCACTACGGATGCAGGGGTTCAGCCCCGCGCTCAGTTGATCACGAATCCAACAAGGCTGGTGATTGACTTGCCGGGAACCCGGTATGGGCGCAAGCAACAGATTGAGCCGATTGTCAATGCGCCTGGTGTTCAGTCGTTGCGAGTGGGACAGTTTGACTCGCAGACGGCGCGGCTGGTGGTGGAGATGTCTCCGGGCTATGTGATTGACCCGAATCAAGTGAAGTTTGAAGGCGTGTCGCCTAAGCGTTGGCGGATTACGTTGCCGACTCCCATTCAGCAGTCAGAAGTGCAAGGCGACAGTACCACAGGCGTTTCGGTTCCGGCTCCAAGCAGTCCCGTGTTCCGTCCCCAGCCTAGTGCGCCTGCGTTGTCCGCCCGGACTCAAGTGCAAGGGTTTCAGGTGACAGGGGATGGCTTTTTTATTCGGATCAGTGGAGACGCACCTCAGATTCAGGTGACGAAAAGTTTCGATGGTCGCCAAGTCTATGTGGAACTTGAAGGCGCAAAGCTCGTCACCAATGCCCGCCCGATCGATACGTTAGTGAATCAACGCGGGGTTAGTCGAGGAGTTCTGTCGCAGTCTCGGTCTAATCCTCCAACGGTTCGCTTAACGCTGAATGTTACGTCCAATAGTGGTGAATGGAAAGCGAGCAGCACGCCTGATGGGAGTGGCGTGATTGTGATTCCGAGCCTAGGCACTCCTACTCCTGCATCACCGGATGCGCCGTCACCCGTGATGCCCACTGGACGCTTGAATACGATTCAGTCCGTGGAAATTGAGGGCGATCGGCAGTTAGTGGTTCGAGGTAGCGATCGATTGACGTTCAATGGCACTTGGGACCGTTCTTCTGGCGGATTCCGAATTGTGTTGCCGTTCAGTAAACTTGCCTCTAACTTTCGCGGCCCAGTCCTGACTGCCACTAGTCCACTCCTGCAAGTCAAGCTGCGTCAAGACGATCCGCAAACCGTGTCGATCGTTGCCTTCCCAGCCTCCGGGGTTCAACTCGGCGAACTCAGCCAACCCAGCCTCCAAAGCCTGATTTTGCAACTACGGCGGAGTGGTTTCCAAAACATTCCTACGCCCACGGCTACGTCTCGTCCGACCTTCCCTCGTGCGCCTAACGGTCGTCAAGTTGTGATTATTGATCCCGGTCATGGTGGTCCTGATCCAGGTGCGGTGGGAATTGGTGGGATTCAGGAAAAGGAAATTGTGCTGGATATTAGCAATCGAATTTCGGCCATTTTGGAGCAGCAGGGCGTATCCACGGTGTTGACTCGTACCGCTGATATTGATTTGGATTTAGCGCCTCGGGTGGAACTGGCCGATCGGGTGCGGGCGACTGTGTTTGTCAGTATCCATGCCAATTCAATTTCGATGGCTCGTCCGGATATCAATGGTCTGGAGACCTATTACTATGACAGCGGCTATGATTTGGCTCGGATGATTCATGCGAGTGTATTGCAGACGGCACAGATTCGCGATCGGGGGGTCCGAAGTGCACGATTTTACGTGTTGAGAAAAAGTTCAATGCCATCGGTCTTGGTGGAAACCGGATTTGTCACTGGGGCAGAGGATGCGGCGAATTTAGCAAATTCTGGCCATCGTCAACGAATGGCAGAAGGCATCGCCCGTGGTATTCTCCAGTACATCCGAGGCGGTGGTTAATTCTATTTTCTCGTGACTTATC
>JAYUEU010000288.1:0-3389 GCA_043739065.1 Synechococcales cyanobacterium
GGATCTTTGGTAAGGATTGACGGGCTGATTTCCGCTTAAATTTTACATCTCCAGATTCATCGCCATTCATTTGCTCCGACGACCAGCGATAGCCAATTAAGACCAGTCCCTTCGGCAATTTCGCATAACGCCGTGTAATATCGATCGCTGCATCGCGGTACCATTGTCGCACATTTGCACGGCCAGTGTTGTAGCCATGAACCATCACTAATACTTCCGCATCTGCATGGTTCCGCTTGAGGTAGGCAGTCATTTCCGCTAGGGCTGCGCTGGATTCTTCCTTTGAAGCGGCTCCTTCAAAAACATTATGCGAGTCTTCAATATTGATAGGTGCAGTACTCATTACAAAGTAACAAGGGAACGGAACTGCCGGGTCTGTGTCGATTTTCTCGATGGAAAGAAGTTGATAACTCATAGCCTAGGGTGTTGTCAAAAGCTGTCAGGACAGGGAAATAATGGGAACGCTAAGATGAACTTGATAGATTTTATCGCTTGGTAAGGTTATTGCTTGATAATCTTATAAATGCCTTCCGTTCTATCATCCTTGTACACGAGTGATTTTCAACCTAAACTATATACAGTGAGCATCGCAGGTATGGAGTGGCACATCTCAGACGCTCAAAGTCTGTCCATTATCGATCGTGAAGTTGGTCAGCATAGTCTTACCCCGTCGGAATATGAATTGGTCCGTCGGGTTATTTATGCGACGGCAGATTTTGATTATAAGACGTTAATCCGCATGTCGGAAACAGCGCTTCAGTCTGGTGCGGCGGCATTGGCGGCCCGAACGACGATTATTGTGGATGTGCCGATGGTGCAAGTGGGTATTTCGCGCCAAATTCAGGCGACCTTTGCGAATCCTATCTATTGCGGTATGGAAACCTTAACCCGTCCTCAAAAGGAAAAAAGTGCGACGGCTTGGGGCATCGAAACGTTAGCGCGGCGGTATCCCGAGGGAATTTTTGTAATTGGTGAATCGCAAACGGCGCTTTTGAGATTAGCGGAGATGATTGAATCTGAAGAAATTCGACCGGCCTTGGTGATTGGAACTCCGGCTGGCTTTATTGACGCGGATGTTGCAAAGCAGCGGTTGCAGGATTCTCTGGTGCCTAATATTCGGACGGACGGACGCAAGGGGAGTGCGGTGGTAGCGGCGGCGCTGGTGAATGGGCTAGTGAGTTTGGCGTGGCAGGCGTACGGTAAGGAGGATAGTGGGATAGGACGATCGGGATTTTAGTGGCTAGAGACTAGATAGAGATTAGGTAGTACGATCGCTCAATAATATCTCAGTAATATTCCTGAATTTACTCCCGTAAAAGTTACGTATGGTTCATAAATCCAAGTACATCTGGCGAGGGGATTGGGGATAGTTTTCTAGAGAATGGGAGATGAATCTGAGGAACGCGATTGAAGTTTTAGAGCTTGCTAGGGGGCAACTATAGCAATATCTAACTAAGAGCTTTGATAATTCAGCGTCCTTACAGGTACACTGTCTGACCCTGGGGGCTTTTGTGGGTCAGACTATTTCTTTTTTAAATTACTCTGAATAGATTCCTGAATAAGGATTTCAAATAGCTTCTGTTTCAATCGCGTCACTCTTTTATATCGGAGGGCGCGGTTGTTTTAGTGGGAGGCGTGCGGTGCGGTAGTATGAAGGAGAAGTAGCGATCGGCTGATTGGGCGCTTCTAGACGTTTTTTTAAGTTGGCAGTTTGTCGTCATGTTTTCAACAGAACAGTTAGTTTTGGTGGCCGAAGGGCTTGCGATCGCAATGGTCATATTTGGCGCGATCACGACGGTGGCGTTCATTGCGAAATGGGGCTTTCGGTTCCGAATGGTGGGTGTGACGAGCTTTACAGGTGTGCTGGCAGGTGGTGTTTTGGGCTTGAGTCTGGCTTTATATCAACGTCCGATGATTCCCGATGCGCAAGCGTTTGTGCGAGTTTACGATCGTTCGGGTGGACAGCTTGTAATTACGGTGGATCCAAAAATAACTCCAAATCAACTCAAAGCGACCCTTAAACAAGCTGCGATCGATCTATCGTCTCCGGGTCGATCGACAGCGGATGGCATACTTACAGTGCGAGCGCGGGTGTTGGTCCATACAGCACCTGGTTTGACTCAGCCTTTGTATGTCGGCGCGGCTGTACGATCGTTGGATAGCAAACGTGATGATGTGGAAAATATTCAAGTTCAAATTGATGCGGAAACATTAGGTAAAGCTGCCGCACAGATTTCCTGAAGAATGGAGAGTTAGAACAGTCTCAAATTTTCAACTCTTCATTCACTCGTTCCACCGTTAACCCCAACGAACTCGCGACCTGTTCTACGGTTAACCCCAAACTCATCAATTGAGGAATTGCTGCCGTGAGTTTAGCTTGGGCGACATCTCTGGCCGACTCAGCTTGAATTCTGGCCGATTCAGCTTCAACTTTGGCTGATTCAGCTTGGATTCTGGCCGATTCAGCTTCAACTTTAGCCGATCGTTCCATGAATGCCTGTTCGATCGCTGTTGGAATCCATTCGTCCTTTGCGTCATACCACCGTAGCCATTTTCCTTCTGCGCCTTCATATCGTCCCTGCCAAAGACCCAAGCCTAAACCCAAGTCCTCTATCCAAAAACGAGGATTCGTGCGATCGAGTTCGACTTCTTGATAGCGGACACCTGACAATGTAAAAACCCGCAACTGATTCTCATAACGGTCATACACCACGTAGAACGGAACTCACACAATGCGTTCGTAGATCTCCCATTTCGTTGGTGGCTTCCCAAGTTCTCGAACCCTACCTCCTAGATCATCTTCTTCAGTCCCGGGTGAAAGCAGCTCCACGACGACCAGAGGAGTCACGCCCTCTTGCCACATGACATAGCTCCACCGTAATTGTTCTTGACGTTCAGCCCGTGCCACTCCAAGAGACAAGAACCAATCGGGCCGTTTGTACCATTGTGTATGTCGTAAATCGTAATAGAGGTTTAGATCTACCCCGACGAAGAAATCTGACGCGATATCGAGGGATGGCTTACAGGTTTCCCGTAATAAATCGGGCTGAAAATCATGAAATTCGTCAGGCAAACCCATATCCTCCGAATCTTCGCTCGGCAAGTCATACATCGTCGGCAGCGTTTCAGAAGGGGGGCTGGGAAATTGACTCTGGTACATACGATGTTTACTCCCATATCAATATCTAATTTATTATATTCCCTACCATTCACGTATTTCATCAATGCCTTGTTGTTGGGTCACAAATTCCTGAACTCTCGATCGGTATTCTCGTAGTGTTTCATCGACCCAAAGCCGATCGCGACTATTGCCACAAAGATGAATTTTGGGTTCGCTGGCATCGGGCAAAATCAAAATCCAACTGTCATGTTGTCGATTGAAAATCTTT
>JAYUEU010000289.1:0-2572 GCA_043739065.1 Synechococcales cyanobacterium
CATGGCACAGAATTACCGCATCACACTGCTTCCCGGCGATGGCATTGGACCCGAAATCATGGCGATCGCGGTTCAAGTCCTAAAACGCATTGGTGAAAAGTTTGATCTGACGTTTACCTTTACCGAAGCTCTAATTGGTGGCAGTGCGATCGACGCTACAGGTAATCCCTTTCCACCGGAAACCTTGGAAGCCTGTAAAAATAGCGATTCGATTTTATTAGCTGCGATCGGCGGGTACAAATGGGATTCATTGCCCCGTCATCAACGTCCCGAAACCGGACTTTTGGCGCTGCGATCGAGCCTAAATTTATTTGCAAATCTGCGGCCTGCTACTATTTTGCCTCAGCTCATTGACGCTTCAACCCTAAAACGAGAAGTTGTCGAAGGCGTAGACATTATGGTTGTGCGCGAATTGACGGGTGGATTGTACTTTGGCGAACCGCGTGGCATTTTCACTACAGAATCGGGCGAAAAGCGTGGAGTCAACACCATGACCTACACCGAATCTGAAATCGATCGGATCGGTAAGGTCGCCTTCGAGACTGCGATGAAACGTGGCAAAAAACTATGTTCAGTTGATAAATCCAATGTGCTGGAAGTGTCTCAACTGTGGCGCGACAAAATCACCGCGATGTCTGCCGATTATCCAGAGGTGGAACTGTCTCATCTGTATGTGGACAATGCTGCGATGCAACTGGTGCGATCGCCTCGGCAATTTGACACTATTGTTACGAGTAATCTGTTTGGCGATATTTTGTCAGATGCAGCGGCAATGCTCACGGGCAGTATTGGGATGTTGCCGTCAGCTAGCCTCAGCCATCCTGGTCAACCCGGCGTATATGAGCCAGTTCACGGATCTGCGCCGGATATTGCAGGTCAGGATAAAGCCAATCCCTTAGCTCAGATTCTCAGTGCGGCGATGATGTTGCGCTATGACCTGAACCAAGCGGCAGCGGCAGATGCGATCGAGGCGGCGGTGATCGCAGTTTTGGATCAAGCATATCGAACAGGTGATATTGTATCTGCCGGATTTGAAGTGGTGGGTTGCAAAGCCATGGGGGATGCCTTGCTTAAGGCGTTAGGTTAGGAGACTAAGAAATAAGAGGAGACTAAGAGTTAAATTCCGGTTCCCCCTTTTTAAGGGGGCTAGGGGATCGAGTATCAATTTTCACAACTCTTTGACTTTTCAAACACCCTCTTAGAGTTCAGACTGAGTATTAAGGCCATCGGTTTCCGACAAGGGCCGATCGATCTCAACCGAAGCTTGAATTTTGGCAACATTTTTCGCATACTTACTCGGTTCAATTCCCAACTCTTCCAGCGTCGTCCATCCCGGCAACCACCGCCGTCGATCGCGTAAATTTTTAGCATTTAACCAAAATCGAATAGTCCGATCGCAGGACGACTCTAATTCAGCAAAGACATGGCCTTCTTCATTTTTGCGATTCACCACGGCAAAGTGTTGCCAACCAAATGTCGCTTCGCAAGCGGTCCATTTTGAACCGAGAAGATGGGGGAACTTTTGTTTTTTGGGCATCGTCGGAGGCTGTTGAATTGAGATTGTTGAATTAAAAATTGAGGCGTTTGACACTTAATGAGCGTTTTAGGAACCTTACAGTACCATAGAGTACCGTTTGGTTTTGGTTCGCTGTATTTGACGTTTTTCTATATCTTTTGGAGCATCACGCCCATGAATCACCTGCAATTCTCCTTAAATCGAAAATCAAGTCAAACAATAAGCCGAAAATTGTTGCCCTGGACTGCACTTGCGATCGTTGTGACCAATATTGGAAGCGTTGCGAGGGCCGAAAATCTCGATCACATTCGCCAATTGCTAGCGACGAAACAATGTCAGAGTTGTGATCTTCAAGGTGCCAGCCTCGTGATGGCGAATCTTCAGAGTGCGAGTCTCAGCAACGTAAATTTGCAGCAGGCCAACCTAAGTCGGGTTAACCTAATCGGCGCAGATCTTCGTAATGCAAAACTAGCTGGATCTAGCCTCAGTGGTGCAAACCTTGGCGGGGCTGACTTGACTGGGGCTGACTTGCGGAATACAGATTTGCGGGGAACCATTTTTACCGGGGCGATTTTGACGGGGACGCTGCTTGATGGCGCAACACTCCAGGCTGCGATCGATTTACCCCGAACAATCGGCACTGCTGAACAATATTATCAATGGGCCACCGACTCCACTCGCCAAAAACGCTACGACATCGCAATTGATCAATTTAGCCAGTCTCTATTGAGAAATCCTGTTCACGCCCCGTCGTACTTCGGACGCAGTATTGCGAGATTTGAAATAGGCGATCGGAAAGCAGCGATCGCAGACATGGGGCAAGCCAATGAGTTATTCAAGGCCCAGGGTGACCAAGCAGGATCGGAATCAAGCGATAAGATTTTGCTGGAAATGAAAAAACCAGTTGAATCAGCCGAAGGTAAAGGCGGCAATGGGTTAGGGATTTCCATGATGAATATTGTCGGTGGACTGCTTAGAGTCTTCTTGGTTCGTTAGACCGCGATCGCCACTTGACGAATCGATTTTACACCCGCTTTATCTAAAATCTGTGGAATC
>JAYUEU010000290.1:0-7817 GCA_043739065.1 Synechococcales cyanobacterium
AGAGGGATTCGAACCCTCGTTGAAGTTACCCCCAAACAGCATTTCCAATGCTGCGCCTTCAACCACTCGGCCATCTCTCCAGGCCATCCGAGTCAGGTAGAACAAATTACCTCACTGGAAAAACATATTAGCAGACATCCCGGCATAATGGATAGAGCTGATCTAATTTTTTTCTCCACGGGCGATCGGTCCGTTTTTCCCATGCCCCCAAAGCCCTCGTCCGCTCCCGTTAAAATCCACACCGTTCGGATTCATAATCGTCAAACTGGAATCACTCACGAACTCCAAGTTCCTAGCGATCGGTATATCCTTCATTGCGTTGAAAACCAAGGCGTAGATCTTCCCTTTTCCTGTCGAAATGGAGCCTGTACGGCTTGTGCTGTTCGCGTGCAGTCCGGTGATTTACGACAACCTGAAGCCATGGGACTTTCGCCAGACCTGCAAAGTATGGGATACGCGCTATTGTGTGTCAGCTATGCCCAGTCGGATTTGGAGGTGGAAACCCAGGATGAAGATGAGGTGTATGAGCTGCAGTTTGGTCGAAATTTTGGACGTGGTAAGGTTCGATTTGGGCTGCCGTTGGATGATGATTAGGGAATTGAGAATTAGATTTTGATTTCTTGTGATGATCGGATGTACTTTTTCTAGGTTTGATATGACTCGTGACGACCTCGCCCGCTATCTCGATATTGCAACGATCGCAGCCCAAGCGGGAGGTAAAGAACTTCAGCATTATTGGGGCAATCTAAAGGCCAATGATGTTCAGGAAAAACGTCCCGGAGATCTGGTTACGGAAGCGGATAAAGCGGCTGAAAAAGCTGTGTTGGCTGTCCTTCAACGTCATTTGCCAGATCATTCGATTTTGGCGGAAGAGTCGGGGATGAAGGGCGATTGGGATGCGGAGTATCTTTGGGCGATCGATCCCTTAGATGGCACGACAAATTATGCGCATCAATATCCTTGCTTTGCTGTTTCGGTGGGCCTGCTACACAAAGGCATTCCGATCGTTGGTGTGGTTTACAATCCTATTCATGATGAACTATACCGTGCTGCGACAGGACTCGGAGCCACCTGCAACAACTTGCCAATTCACGTTTCTAAAACCGAATGTCTGGCCAAAAGTATTCTGGTGACGGGCTTTGCCTACGATCGGCGTTCCACTCCCGACAATAACTACGCTGAATTTTGTCGGCTCACCCATAAAACCCAAGGAGTTCGCAGAGATGGTGCTGCATCGCTTGACTTAGCCTATGTGGCCTGTGGACGGATTGACGGCTACTGGGAGCGGGGACTGTCACCATGGGATATTGCAGCGGGCATTGTGCTTGTGCAGGAAGCGGGTGGATATGTCACTGGTTATGATCAGTCGGTCTTTGAAGTTCGATCCGATCGGATTTTGGCCACCAATGGCGTGCTGCACCGAGAACTTAGTGATGAACTGATGAGTATTCGCCCACTAGATTTTGACTTTGGAGATGCTTGATCAAGATATTTTTTCGATCGTGGCATAATTAAAAACAAGGTCAGAGAACAAGTTTTTCAAAATCGATCGGCAAAGTGGGGATGAACTGATTACACTTTAGATGAAGCGCTGATAAAGTTAGCTGACACTCTTAAATTTAGAAGAGCTAGTCAATCGGTTAACCGATCGTGCTTTATCCTTTAAAGGCCAAGAAAAACGGCCCAGAAACGAATACTCAGACTCATTTACGCAGGACAAAGACGCATGGTTTTTCAGATTCAGCGAGGACTATTTTCGGGTGAGTTTGCTGATCATTACGCCCTGTTAGGGATGCCATTGTTTTCTGATGGCAAAGATGTCCGAAAAGGCTATCTAAAAATCGCTCGCCTCCTCCATCCCGACAGCGCCATCCTTACGTCTGGTGATAAACAATTTGCTGAACAACTCCTTTCCAAACTGATCAATCCTGCCTGGGAATGTCTGGTTCAAGAAAAAACCAAAATTGAATACGACCTACTGCTTAAGCTCAAAGCCAAAGAAGCCGCTGGAAATCCAAATTCGACCGAAGGACTCTGCTCCATCGCTCAATCCCTACTTGATAAATCAGATGTGGAACTGGAATACCGCGCCTTAGTCAAAAGCCTTACAGCCAAGCAATTTGAGCATTTATCCCAATGCGAAGAAGTTACCGCTCAGATCAGTGAATTAAATTTGGTCTATCTCATTAAAACCGAAGGCAATTGGACTTCCGGTAGTGCGCCCATGAAGTCTATGGGTGCCCCTAGTTCTGCCGCCCCAACGATACCTAAAGCCCAACCCCCAATAAATCCACATCCAGCCCGTCAATCATTAGCAGATCCATACTTCAATCGTGCTGAAATCGCATTCAAACGTCAAAATTATCCCCAAGCTGTTTTAGAATTGCGAGATGCACTCAAGCTTGAACCGAATAATGCTCGTTCCCATAGTTTGTTGGGAATGGTTTATTTGGAGCAAAAGCAAGGTACGATGGCACGCATTCATTTTGATAAAGCCCTGAGCTTGGATGCCTCGGATGCCATGGCTCTAGAGGGTAAACAGTTGCTCCAGAAGATGACCTCAAAATCATCTACTCCGGACACTGCCAAAGGAAGCACGAATACTAAAGATGGCGGCAAGTCACCAGGCATGTTTGGCGGATTGTTTGGAAAGAAAAAATAATGGTTTATCAGCCGCCCTCTGGGGCCAGAGATTTATTGCCGCTTGATGTGGCACAAAAAAGTTGGATTGAAGATCGGCTTCAGCAGGTCTTACATCGTTGGGGCTACCATCGCATCATCACCTCGACCCTAGAGCGGATGGATACCTTGATGGCGGGTGGGGCGATCGCATCCCAGCAAATCTTGCAAATTCAAAGTAGCGACGAAGTATTGGGACTACGGCCTGAATTTACGGCTTCCATTGCCCGAACTGCGGTCATGCGGCTTTCGGATAAGAGCTATCCGTCTCGTCTTTATTACAATGCAAATGTCTTTCGTCGTCCCCAAGAAGGCAGCCATAGCACTCAACAAGAATCCTATCAAGCGGGGGTTGAGCTGCTTGGTGGCGGTGGGATTTTGGCAGATGCAGAAATTTTGTTGTTGGTGATGGATTGTTTGAATGGCATTGGTCTGGCCGATCGCTGGCAAATGGTCTTGGGGGATGCGGGCTTAACCCGATCGCTTCTATGGGAATTTCCTAAACCCTTGCGGGGGAAGGTTCGTCATGCGTTGGCTCATCTCGATCGGGTTGCCTTAGAAACCATGCCGATGGAGGAGGATTTGCGCGATCGGGCGTTGCAAATTTTGGACTTGCGGGGCGAACCGGAAGCGGTGATTAAAAAGCTGAGCCAAATGCCGCTGGATGACTATCAGCAACGGGCGGCGGTTAATTTGCAGCGATTGCTTTCGCTATTACAGGCAACGGCACAAAAACGCGGACTTTCCGATCGGTTTCCTATTGTTATAGATCTGAGCCTAATTCGTACCTTTGACTATTACACGGGCATCGTATTTGAGGTTATTAGTGATCCGGCTTCGGGACAACAAATCTTGGGTCAGGGCGGGCGCTATGACGAGCTGCTTAGTACCTACCATCCCCAATCCGAATCGATCCCGAGTATTGGGTTCTCGCTGGAAATCGAGCGACTGCACCAAGCTCTACTTCCCACTGGACAATTGCCAAAACGGACGACGACGAGTGAAAAGCTGGTGGTTGCTGAGTCCGTGGAGGTCTATCCGATCGCGTTGGCGCAGAGTCAATTGCTGCGAGAATTGAATCCATCGACTCAGGTTGAGATCTATTTACGATCGCCCGATGGCACCGTACCGATCGATCGTGAGACGATTTATGATCATGCCCGACAGCAATCTATTCTCGAAATTGTTTGGATTCGTGCCAATGGTTCGATCGATGTTGAAATGCTTTAGTTGCCGTTTCATGATTCTTTTTGTAAACAACGTTATTTCTGGGTTCTAACTATGTCTCATTCTATTGTTACGGATGTCTGTGAAGGGGTAGCGGATTGTGTTGCTGCTTGCCCTGTGGCTTGTATTGATCAAGGCCCAGACAAAAATTATAAAGGTACCGATTGGTATTGGATTGATTTCTCAACTTGTATTGATTGCGGAATTTGTATTCAGGTTTGCCCTGTGGAAGGCGCTATTGTTAATGAGGAGCGATCTGATCTTCAACGTACTCCCGGTGTGTATTAATCGGCTGAGGTTCACGAAGTTGACCTTGCCACAGCAGCAATTTTAAATTCAAATAATTCATCAGGATTCGATCGCGTCTTTGATCTCTGTTGTCGTATCTTTGATCCATTGGGAAGATGGTGGACTATGTATATCCATGCTGGGTACATCCATGCTGGAAGTATTATGGTGGGGACAAAGTAATCGATCGGACTTTTGCTATGAGTAGGAACGTGACTGAGATTGTGAAGTGAAGTGAAGTGATTTGATTTCTTAGAGTCTGTCGTCAATGATATCGAAATTGAACTTCCCAAGCGACCTCTTAGTGAAGCATATAAAGCCTATCACCCGGAAAATAAACCCTCGAAGCAAGTCGCGAATCGTGATACTGATACACAAATTTTTAGAAGGTGTTGAGCACTATATCTGAAGTGGGATTAATAATGAAAGTCAAGCTATCGATTGTACTTATCTCGTTAAACTCACCTTTGATCAAATCATGCAATTAGATCAAAGGCTAAATTAAAGCATTTTAGATAAATTTTGTTTTCAACTTACTCTAATAGGCTGTTTAGTAGTTTTTCGATTGGGATTGATAGTGAGAAACGATCGGGATAACCTAATGACAGGTAGAATTTTAAGAAAGTTTATCGATACCTCGAAGGAGATGTGGTGAAAACTTGTATGACTGATGACGATCAAATGTTTAAAGATATGTTTTGGCTAAAATCGCCCAATTCTCGAATAATAGCTGGATATGATTTCATTGCCACTCATGAAGCCTCAAGAGAAAAAATTACAGCATTGTGGTTAAAGATGTTAGTGATGCGCTCGTTGCCTGTATCGCTCTAAGTGGCGAATCTGTATATACCACTACCGAGATATACCCGAGACGCTATCGTCGTCGTCCAGAAATGGTGTTTCACAGCACTTTAATCTTCATCAAGCTAAAGAATATCTAACAAGTCGTTCACGGATTATGGGACAAACAAAGCGCCCTACTCAAATCACAACCGATCGGATCATGATTACTTGAAAACCACTATAGCGGTTCTCCACGGTGGAGTACAGCCGCTCCTTGACTGGCAATGACTTCACTTCAAGGCTGAAAGTGTACCCCACTCGACCGAGAACCGCTATACCTGATCTCAAACTACAACTTACCCCTTGATTAGAGTCAGCTTGAACTTACTTAAATCCAGGGGTAATGCCTAAGATAATCACAACTACTAGACAGAAATTAAGACTTCTACTTCACCCGAGTTGCTCGGTTTGCATTAGTCGTGCGATCCATATCACGAACCTTCTTACCGCGCCAGAATAATCGAATTGGAGTGCCCCGGAAGCCCAAAGACTCACGGAATTTGCGTTCAATATATCGACGATAACCATCGCCAAACAAATCGGGATTATTCACAAACAATGCGATCGATGGCGGTTGAATACTCACCTGAGTACCGTAGTAAATCTTGCCCTGTTTCCCCTGTCTCGTCGTGGGCGGAGTATGCCACATGACCGCATCTTCAATCACTTCATTAATGACAGACGTTTGCAGACGACGACGATGTTGTTCTGCTGCCGGAGCAATCAAATCAAAAATCTTCTCGACCCGCTGACCATTCAACGCACTCGTGAAAATAATATCTGCCCATTCGGTGAAGTGAAAGCGCGATCGGATTTCACGTTCAAATTCATAAATAGTATTAGAATCCTTCTCGATCATGTCCCATTTATTCACCACCACCACACAAGCGCGCCCTTCATCCAGAATCCGGCCCGCGAGCTTCTGATCTTGCTCCGTCACCCCATCCTCTGCATCCAATACCATCAACACCACATCCGATCGGTTGATAGCTTTGAAGGCGCGGTTAATGCTGAAGAATTCTGGGCCATAATCCACGTTCTTTTTCTTACGGATTCCGGCAGTGTCAACTAGGCGATAATGAATGCCGTCGCGCTCCACTTGCATGTCAATGGTGTCGCGAGTGGTGCCGGAGATGTCAGACACAATAGACCGATTTTGGCCTGTGAATGCATTCAGCAAACTAGACTTACCAACGTTGGGACGACCGACGATCGCCACCCGAATTTCTTCATTGTCCGTAAATTCGCTAGCCTCGGGGAAAAACTTCACCACTTCATCGAGCATGTCGCCCGTGCCGTTTCCGTGGATCCCCGACATCGCATAGGGAGTGCCAAGACCCAAGGACCAAAATTCAGCTGCCTGCAATTCGCCATGAATCACAGATTCGCACTTATTCACCGCCAAAATAACCGGCACCGATTGAAGCCGCAACCAACTTGCAATTTCCTCATCTGCGATCGTCAGCCCTTGCCGCCCGTCCACCACAAAAATTGCCGCACAGGACTCTGCCAATGCCGACTCCGCCTGCTCCCGAATCATCGGTAAAAATTCTGTATCATCATCAAAAACAAGACCACCTGTGTCCACAACCGTGAACTCACGATCGAGCCAGAAGGCGCGTTTGTAGGTGCGATCGCGGGTCACGCCCGGTTCATCAAAAACGATCGCATCTTGGACTTGTGCCAGACGGTTCACGATTGTCGATTTGCCGACATTCGGACGGCCGATAATGGCAACAATAGGTAACGGCATAGAAATGGCCTAGAAGAAAGGGGAAAATTGTCGGACTTTAACGAGCCTCATATTGTACGTCATTACAAGCGATCCCTATACGATCGGTTGTAATAAATTTGAATGCTATGGAAAAATGACTAAATTCCATGCATAAGTCATAGGGGATCGAAAGGCATTCTAGAACGCGATCGATTCAACCATTGACTTGAAATAATGAGGTTTTATGTCGATACAATGGCGTTGGAAATTACTGGGTTTAATCTATTTGGTGGTATTTTGCTTAATTTTACTTTTTGCATATCAGGGGAAATTGCCGGGGATTTTGACGGCCAATGATAAGGCCGCTCATGTGATTTTGTATGGAATAGCGACATTTTTAGGTCATCGAATCCTGAATTTTCGGGTCTTCTATCGCCGAATACCCTTATTTCCCACTCTCTTTGGCATTTTCACCTTTTTTGAAGAATTTGCACAAGCATTGTCACCCAATCGGACTTTTGATCTGGGGGATCTGGTTGCGAGCTTTGTGGGAATTGCGATCGGTTGGTGGATATGCGAACGACTGAAACCCAAGAGCGATCGCTAAAAAACCGGGATCATCTTGAATTCAAGACAACCCCGGTTTTAATCTCTGACTTTAATTAGAACTGAATTTATTTGGTTTCAGTGAAGTCAGCATCAATCACGTCATCACCATCAGGAGCGGAACCCTTTGCACCTGCATCAGGACTACCTTCTGCCTCAGCACCCGCCTGTTGGTACAGATTGGTGGTGATTTGGTAAAGGGCTTGTTCGAGTTCAGTCTTTTTGGTTCCAATCTCGTCAAAGTTTTCCGCCTGGATTACATCACGAAGTTCCTTAACTAATCCTTCAATTTTGGACTTATCATCCGCTGTCACCTTGTCACCCAAGTCGCTCATTTGCTTCTCAGCTTGATAGGCAAGGGAGTCAGCTTGATTTTTCAGGTCAATCCGATCGCGCTTTTCTTTGTCGCTAGATGAGTTAACCTCGGCATCGCGCACCATCTTCTCGACTTCGGTTTTGT
>JAYUEU010000291.1:0-10060 GCA_043739065.1 Synechococcales cyanobacterium
GGAGGGATTCGAACCCCCGACACCGTGGTCCGTAGCCACGTGCTCTAGTCCACTGAGCTACAAGCCCTTGCGTTCGGCTCAATTAAATTATCACACCCTCTGAGAGAATGCAAAGTATTTCTGAAAATAGTCGGGTAAACCTGACGGACAATGCCCCCAACGCCCTAACCCATCTGGATTCTGACGGCCAAGCCCAAATGGTCGATGTGTCCACTAAACCCATCACGGCCCGAGAAGCTGTGGCTCAAGGTGAAGTTTGGATGGCCTTCGAAACCCTAGAGGCGATTTTGGCGGGCAATAGTCCGAAAGGTGATGTTTTGGGGACAGCTCGGCTAGCGGGCATTATGGGTGCAAAGCAGACGTCTGCGTTGATTCCGTTGTGTCATCCGTTGCCGATTCATAAAGTTGAAGTCCAAATTCTTCCTGATGTTGAGCTTCCAGGGTTTCGGATTACGGCGACGGTGCGAGTTAAGGGTGAAACGGGCGTGGAGATGGAGGCGTTGACGGCGGTTTCTGTTGCGGCACTAACGCTTTATGACATGGCCAAGGCGCTGGATAAAAATATGGAGATTCGTCAGATTATGTTGCTGAAAAAAACAGGTGGGAAGTCGGGGGATTATGTCCGATCGGTCAGCAATTCCGAATTTAAAAAACCGTAAACTATCGAAAAGTCTAGAAGGAAGGGTGAGGGCTAGCCATGATTACGAGAATTGGAGTCGAGTCAGACATTACTGGAATTCTTGAGCTACAGTCTCGGAATCTCTACACAAACCTTTCCGAAGCAGAACGTGCAGAAGGATTTGTTACAACTCCATTCACTATGGAGCAAATACAGACATTGCTCAGTCAAACAGGTGTTTTTGTTGCTGAGAAGCAGGGCATGGTCGTTGGCTATGTCTTGGCGGGTAGTTGGGATTTCTTCTCACAGTGGGCAATTTTTCCGTATATGGTCTCACGGTTTCCTCAACTCAAATTTCAAGAGACCCAAATTACTGTCGATAATACGTTTCAGTATGGTCCCGTCTGTATCGATCGATCGTTTCGGAACAGTGGAGTGTTTCTTGAGTTGTTTGAGACTATGCGTTTAAGCCTATCTGCTCGGTTTCCGATCGGGATAACCTTCATTAACAAAGCGAATCCCCGCTCACTAGCCGCCCATACCCGAAAGCTCAATTTAGAGATAATTGATGAATTTGAATTCAACGACAATTTCTATTACAGTCTGGGGTTTTCGACAAAAGATTGAGGTACAGTTTTCGTGCCCATACAGCGGCATAATCATCCTGTTGCACACCGATTGTATAAAATTTTTGTATTGAACTCAAAATATCTTAGCGACGGGTGGATATGGGTGTTAGTTCGAAAATTGAGAGACATTGTAATGCCCCAAATAAATGGCTGGAGAAAAGTAATAGGATTTTTGATACTCCTCTTCTCTTTTGCACTGCTATTTTTGATTATTGTGATGTGTTGGATCTTACGTGATGGACTAGGACCTGATTCCGTAACGAGTCATGGCATGGAAGCTCTTCAGCGTTTTATCTTAGGCTGTTGGCCGACAGTTCTGATACCAAGTATCTTAGGGCTGGTCGGATTCTGGTTAATTCATCCTATCTTCTCTTCTCAAAAGATCAGTTCTAAAGCTCCTATCAGAAAGTAAAGAGAGTGTTATGAGGCCGTAATTCCAAATTCAAAAAATCAGGGACTAAAACCTCTATTTCTTTTTCAGTCTAAGCTTCATAAATAGCAGCCGATCGGATGAAATGATCTAAATTCATTCCAAATTTGGGATTGCAACCGATCGGCACGCCTATGACCTGCCTAATCAAATACTGCTTAAGCAAACACAACAGTCCGGTTCCCATAGACTAAGACGCGGTGTTGAAGGTGCGATCGGACCGCTCGTGCTAATACCATTCGTTCTAGATCCTTGCCTTTACGAATTAAATCTTTTGTGTCATCTCGGTGGGTTACCCGAATCACATCCTGTTCAATAATCGGGCCTTCATCCAGGTCAGGAGTTGCATAATGGGCAGTTGCTCCTATTATCTTGACTCCACGATCGTAGGCTCGTTGATAGGGATTAGCTCCGGCAAAAGCGGGCAAAAATGAATGGTGAATGTTGATTACGCAGGGAAATTTTTCAACAAAATCAGCGGATAACACCTGCATATACTTGGCTAATACGACTAAATTAATCTTGTGATGTTGTAGCAATTCGAGTTGTTTGAGTTCTTGCTGAGCTTTAGTGTCTTTGGTGATGGGAATATGGTGATAGTCAATACCAAATTGATCCGCGATCGGTTTTAAATCTAAATGATTGCTTAAAATTAATGATACCGATGCATTTAACTCTCCAGCCTTTTGTCGCCACAGCAAATCTAATAAACAATGATCCTGTTTACTCACCCAAATGGCCATGCGGGGAATCACCTCTGAAAAATGAATCTGCCAGGTTGCATTCATAGGTGCTGCAATGGCACTAAAAGCAGGTTCGATCACATCTCGCGGTAAATTGAATCCATCCAATTGCCATTCAATGCGAGTGATGAACAGTTGTGCTGAGAAGTCGGTATGCTGGTCGGCCTGAATGATATTCCCGCCATTTGAATAGATAAAGTTGGCGAGTTTGGCAACTAATCCTTTTTGGTCGGGGCAGGAGAATAGGAGTGTGGCAGTGGCGGACATGGGAGAACTTCGCTACAACATGAATACGATCGTTCTTATTGTGCCTCGTCTTTAGATTATTCGATAACGGATTCGATACCTCTATTTCGATTTCATACTAGGTTTTACCGAATTTCGCCATTCTGACCCATTGCGAATTACCGCACTTTCAAAACTCGTCGGCACTACCATTATCGATAGATCCGAATTTGGGTCCACGGATGGATCAACTAACGCATACAATCCCGTTCGATCGAAATTTAACCGTCCTAAAATTAAGCTGTGATGCTGTTGATTGAGTGTCGTTATTTCGATCGTCGCTAGCGGTTGATCCAGTCCAAATTCCGATCGTCGCGTTGCCGGAACCTGAACAACACGTTCTCGGGGAGACATCAATAAACTCGTTAGAAATGCCACAACGGCCTCATTCGCTGGAGCTTTAGGTAAGGGCGATCGGACCATCCAAGTTTTTTCCTTTTCTAGCACGATCGTCGTCGCAACCGTCTTAATCGACAGCCCCTGGATATCGCGCTCCTGAAAGTCAAATAACCCCACTGAATTCGTTGCGGTTGCCGGATTCCCACCTGTCTGCGGGCTAGTGGTTAGACCCGTTGCTAGGCGATTTGTTGGACGATGAAATTCAACAAAATACACCACACCCGCCAATGTTGCCGCTGCCACCATCAAGATTAACGGAGTACCCAATAATTTCATGACTTGCCAAACTCGAAGGAAAGTAGTACAAATTTACTAGACAGATTCATTAGAAAATCATTCGCTCAACGGCGGAAGGAGCGATCGAATTTGATTAACAAATGCCTCGTGGTCAGTCACGGGTTTGGAAATATAATCATCAGCCCCACTTTTGCTCAGGAAGTTTTCCCGATCGCCATCCATCGCATGGGCTGTCACCAGCACCACCGGAAGATTGGCGGTTGTCGGATCTGCCTTCAGCATTTGGGTCAACCGAATCCCGTCCACTGATTTCCCTTGATACATGCTGTGGGAAAGCGATACATCCATCAACACCAAGTCCACTTCTTGGGCCTGCGTTATGGCCAGAACTTCTTCCACATTCTCCGTATGGCGTACATTCAGCCCTGCTCGTTTGTTGAGAATCTTTGAAAATACTCGAACATTCGTCGGATCATCTTCAACCAATAGGATGGTTTGGGCAAAGGAATTTGGTAATTCAGACATAATTTTAGGTATCCAATTCAAAGTAGATCAATAAAAATAACGTTAAGGTCAAGATTTCGATCACCTTTCTCTATGGCCACAGGATACCGCGCTGAGTCGATTTTATCGGTATATTTTATGATTTAAACTAGTCTAATCTCTAGTTATTTTCTCTCGCCTTTTATCCCGATCGCCTAAATCCGTCGTTCAATTCAGCACTCTCGATCATCAAATTTAGAGTTAGATAGGGGATTTGCCGCTGGTCTTCACCACTGGTTTTCACCCTTAACCTCCAAAATCGTGATAAGAGTGTCTACGGATATTTGAATCAATCCCCATCAACCTTCTCAGTCTTCCCCGTACGATCATGGCAAACCAGCTCGACATTCTCAAATCAGGACAAATTATTCCGACTGCCCTTCATCAGGAAATGCAGCAGTCCTATTTGGAATACGCCATGAGCGTGATCGTCGGGCGCGCCTTGCCCGATGTCCGAGATGGCCTAAAACCTGTTCACAGACGCATTCTTTACGCAATGCATGAGCTGGGACTAACGCCCGATCGGCCCTTTAGAAAATGTGCCCGCGTTGTTGGAGATGTGCTAGGTAAATATCATCCCCATGGTGACCAATCGGTGTATGACGCGCTGGTGAGGTTGGTGCAGGAATTTTCGACCCGATACCCGCTGTTGGGTGGTCATGGCAACTTTGGCTCGGTGGACAACGATCCGCCTGCGGCTATGCGGTATACCGAAACTCGGCTGGCTCCGATCGGGAATGAGGCGATGCTGACGGAAATTGGCGACGCGACCGTGGACTTTGTGGGCAACTTTGACAACTCGCAGCAAGAGCCAACGGTCCTGCCAGCCCAACTACCATTTTTATTGCTGAATGGCTCCTCGGGCATCGCGGTGGGAATGGCGACGAATATTCCGCCCCACAACCTGAATGAAGTCGTGGATGGATTGATTGCACTGATCGATAATCCAGAATTACCTGATGAAAAATTGCTAAAGCTGATTCCTGGTCCTGACTTTCCCACGGGCGGCATTATCATGGGCACGGATGGAATTCGGGAAGCTTATCTGACTGGGCGTGGCAGCATTACTGTGCGCGGCGTTCATACCATTGAAGAAATGGCCGTGGGAAAGGGTAAACATCGTCGGAATTCCATCATCATCACGGAATTGCCCTATCAGGTGAATAAAGCTGGGTTGATTGAGAAAATTGCGGAATTGGTGAATGCTGGGAAAATTGTTGGAATTTCAGACTTACGGGATGAGAGCGATCGGGAAGGAATTCGGGTTGTAATTGAGCTGAAACGTGATGCCAATACCCAAACAATTCTGGATGATTTGCACCGTCAAACGGCCCTGCAAAATACTTTCGGCACCATCATGTTGGCGTTGACGGATCGTAAACCGAAGCAAATGACCCTACGGGAAGCGCTTCAAGAGTTTTTGGCCTTCCGCGAAGAAACCCTCACTAAACGCTATCGTCACGAACTCGATCAATTAGAAAGTCGTCAGCACATTGTGGAAGGTTGGTTGTTGGCGCTATCTAATTTGGATGACGTGATTGATATTTTGCGAAATTCGCCCGATGGGAGTACTGCAAAATTGACGATGCAGGATCGCTTCGATATGAGCGATCGGCAAGCAGATGCGGTGTTGGGAATGCCATTGCGCCGTTTGACTGGGTTAGAGCGGACTAATCTCCAAAAAGAATTTGAGGAATTGACGGTCAAGGTTGCAGGCTTGCATAAAATTTTGAACGATCGCAACGAATTGCTTAAGGCGCTGAAAAAAAACTTACGATCGTTGAAAAAACAATTTGGCGATGCGCGTCGTACCCGAATTGTTCAGAGCAATACTCCGCCCAAGACTATTAAAGTTCCTAAAACCCGCTCGCCAAAATCTGAAACGGCGGTGGCTAAGGTTGCTGTGACTGAGATTGCTGTGACTGATGAGCGATTAGATGAGACGGCTGTCGATATTATGGCAAAAGAGATGCCGATCGAAGCTGAGTCTCCTGTTGAAGATCAGTTATCGCCCATTGCTATTCCAAAATCTTTTAAACCGATCGTCAAACCCGCGCCTAAGGTTCTGGAATTAGAAGAAGCCGAAAATGCGATCGAGCTTACCCAAAACGGATTGATTCGACGGGTGGGCTTGACGGTCTACGAAGCCGATCATGCGTTGTCCATCCATGACTTAGAAGAAGAAGTATTCACGATCGTCGAAGATCCTACGGTTCAAACCGAGTTTCTGATGCTCAATGAAGGGCTGTTGGTGTTGACGGCTCACGGTAAAATTTACCCTCTGGCTTTGAAGGATATTCCGAAAGGCGACGGGGTTTCATTATTGTCCTGTTTGCCGAGCAGTGCTGGAACCGATGGCGGGGCGATCGTGGCTCTCTTTACCTTGCCCGAAGATGCAGAAAATCAAGCGCTATTAATGTTGACCAAACAGGGAAAAATTAAACGAATTGCTCTGTCTGAATTATCCGATGTGACCAATCGCGGATTAGTGGCGTTTAAGTTAAAAGATGACGATCGGATCTGTCAAATGGGATTTGTTGAAGAAGGCGATCAGTTGGTGGTTTGTACCAGTATGGGTCGTGTGATTCGAGTGGAGATTAACCGAGATACGTTGCCCATGACTAGCCGCACAGCCACAGGCGCGCAATTGACCAAAATTCTGAAGTTAGAACAGTTTGTGGGCTGGGCGATTGCGGGTTATGAGGATGAATTCTTGATGGTGTCTGCTCAAGGCTACAGTAAACGAATGACTGTTGGTGTTTTGAAGCTTTGCAATTTTGGTGATTTGGGCCAGCACGTTTTCCAATTTACTCAAAAGTCTGATGTTGTTATCGGAATGACGGTGGCGTTCCCTGAAACTGCGATCGCGATCGGGACTCAAGACAATCAGTGGTTGAGACTTGCTATTGAACAGATTCCCTTGGGCGTTCGGGAAGATAAGGGCGAACTTATCGAATTAGGCGCAGGTCAGAGTGTGGTTGTGGTGAGATCGATCGAGTAATCAGGCATAGAATTGAGACTGTCCTTGCTCTATGAATGGTTCATTTATTTAGCATTAAACATTCTCTGTCAATATTCTACTTTTCCACGTTTTGCGATCAAATGCCAAGTCTCCAGTTTACCTTTACCTTTAACATCTATTTCCCCTTGAGGTTCGCAAATAAACTCATTCCTCAATAAATCATAGGTAGCGCGACTGATTTGAATTTTGCCAACTTCACCATGGGATTCCATACGACTAGCGGTATTAACCGTATCACCCCATAAATCATACATTAACTTTTGTTGACCAATCACACCTGCCACAACCGTACCACTATGAATACCAATGCGAAGATTAATGGGATACTTATATTTCTGGGCAAAATTATTAATATAGCGAACAAGATCAATGGCTAACGATGCGATCGCTTGGGCATGGTCTGGACGTGGGTTTGGCACACCCGATGCAACCATATAGCAATCTCCGATCGTTTTGATCTTTTCGACATCATAATGGTCAACTAATCGATCGAATTCACTAAAAATTTCATTGAGTAACATAATCAATTCAGTTGGCGTGAGCTTCTCAGATAACGGCGTAAAATTTGCAATATCTGCAAACAATATACTTGTGACCGGGTATTCCTGAGCAATTGTGCCTCGGCTTTGAGTTAAGCGTTTAGCAATTTTTTGAGGCAGAATATTAAATAGAAGACTTTCCGAGCGTTGCTTTTCATAGTCTAATGCTTGCCGTTGTAAGAACTCGATCCGGGCAGATGCTTCCAACATATAGCTGACAAACATACCCGCAATATTCATAAAACTAAGATAGAACACATTACCAAACAAAAATGAAGTCTCAGCAGATGATTGCAGTACCATCGCTTTCCAAATGCCGAATCCAGTATAAAACAACATCATGGTCCAGCCCAAAAATGTCGCATAGCCAAATCGTAGGCGAGAGAAATGAACGGCCAAAATTACAAACACTAATCCCAAAAAATACATGCGATGGCCCACTTCACTAGGCAATGCGATCGCCATAATTATCATCAATCCGACGGCCCCAAACAAATGGGTTATTCCCGCTAATTTTGGAATTAATTTAGACCATTTAACCTGAAAACTTAGCGCCCATACCACTGTATAAAGCGGACAGATTAAGGCGTAGCGAATGAACCAGGCTTTAGGATAAGTGATAGGTAAGCTCCACAAATCAGCCAAACCGAACACAATGTATCCCACGATCGCCACAAGTAAGGTTGCTCGTGAAAATAGAAGCGATGTCTTACTATAGAAAACCTGAAACCGTCGCTCATCTTCCCTTGGAAAACGCAGACGATAGGCCGTTTTTATTTGCGCTTCTAGACTCAATTCTGTAATTTCATTGTTAACGGGAAGCTGCGAAAACAATGTTACGGGTAGCTGATTGCCCTGCTCCGAAGATTCTTGGGAAGTCTGAGTCGTCATATACACCCCTAAATTGCTGATGGCAATGTCTTTATCCTAGCAATAAGGCATCATCTGAAACTTGATTTCCCTGAATTTGTTCAAATTGTTGCAATAAATCTACCACCGTTAACTTCGATCGGGCTTCACCACATAAATCAAAAATAATCTGTCCTTCATGTAACATAATGGTCCGATCGCCCCATATCAATGCCTGTTTCATACTGTGTGTCACCATCAGCGTTGTTAATTTACGATCGCGCACCATCCGATCGGTCAATTTCATCACATATTCAGCCGTTTTCGGATCAAGGGCTGCGGTATGTTCATCCAATAGCAGGATTTGATTAGGCGCGAGGGTAGACATGAGCAGACTCACGGCCTGCCGCTGCCCTCCAGAGAGCAATCCCATCCGATCGCCCAACCGCGTTTCAAGCCCGAGTCCAAGGCTAGCGAGTTGGGTCTGACAGTACGATCGAAATGATGTGTCTAATGAAGGTTTGAGCATTCGTACTCTTCCTCGTTTCGCGGCCAATGCCAGATTTTCTTCAATCGTCAAATCTGCACAAGATCCCATCAATGGATTCTGAAAGACCCTCGCCACTAATTTGGCCCTGCGCGACGTATTCCAAGTGGTGACATCAAGATCTCCAATTTTTACCGCACCCAAGTCCGATCGAATCTCTCCACTCAATACATTCAACAATGTCGATTTACCCGCACCATTACTCCCAATCACCGTCACAAACTGTCCTTCTGGAATCATCAATGACAAGTTATTCAATGCCGTTTTTTCCAAAGCTGTCCGAGGATTAAAGGTAACCTGAATTCCATTCAAAGAAATCATATCTAAATCTCCAAGTCTTAATTCTTGATTTTAAATTTATTTGGTAATACTAAAGCGATCGTCACCAGCACCGCCGTCACTAAATTCAAATCTTGAGATTGAATGCCTAAAACATCTGCTTGAAGCGCTATTGCAATGACAATACGGTATAAAATCGAGCCAACAATTGCACCGATCGTTGCCTGTACAATACTCAACCGATTAAATAGCGTTTCGCCACCAATCACTGCCGCTAATCCAAAAATAATCGTTCCAATTCCCATTCCTACATCTGCTCCACCATTTAATTGTGCAAACAACGCCCCTGCAAATGCAGCAAGACCATTCGCAATAGCCATCCCTAACAAAATCATTGCAGAGGTTGAAATTCCCTGCGATCGGGCCATAGCTGGATTTGCACCTGTTGCCCGCATGGCGAGACCAATTTCAGATTGTAGAAACCAATCAAATATTAATTTAGTAATCAGGGCGATCGTAGCTAGAAGTATAGTATTTCCAAAGGTCGGAATCGGTTCTGGCCAAGATTGAATAAAATTATTAATCGGTTGAAATACTGTCGGCTGATTGAGCAAGGGTAGATTCGGACGACCCATAATCCGAAGATTGATTGAATATAATGCAATCATGGTCAGAATGCTGGCTAATAGATTCAGAATTTTGAATTTAACATTCAAGGTTGCAGTACATAGACCCGCGATCGCCCCTGCTCCTGCCGCAAGACCTGTCGCAATCAGTGGTGGAACTCCTTTAATAATCAACGCGGCCACAACGGCTGCCCCTAAGGGGAAACTACCATCCACGGTTAAATCTGGGAAATCTAATACCCGAAATGAGAGATAAACCCCTAGGGCAACTAAACCATAGAGAAATCCTAGTTCTAATGCACCAGAGAATGCA
>JAYUEU010000292.1:0-2835 GCA_043739065.1 Synechococcales cyanobacterium
TCAATTGGATTCACCATGACATCGGGACTCATGTGGCGCACCATGTGTTTTCCAATATGCCTCACTATCGTTTGAAGATGGCTACGGAAGCGATTAAGCCGCTACTAGGTGATTACTATCGCAAGTCTGATGTGAATGTTATTTCAGCCTTCTTTACCTCGTCTAGTACTTGCTACACGGCTCCTGACGAAGGTTCACCTGTATATTATGGGTTGCCTAAGCAGAAAGAACAACTGAGCTAGATTGATAATTTGATTCATCCCGTTTCTTTAATTAGAGACGGGATTTTTTATCGGAGTTGATATGGTTGAATCTAGATTGTTTGAATACAATGAATTTGTGGTGCGATCGTGGCAATCGGGCGATCGGGTTTCGGCGGCGGCAGTGATTGAAACCGTGTTGGCAGAATATGGGTTGGGTTGGGAACCAGAAGGGGCTGATGCCGATGTTTTGAATGTCGAAGAATGCTATGCGGATGGGGAGTTTTGGGTGGTTGAGTTGAATGGTGGTGTCGTGGGGACGGCGGCGTACTATCCGATCGATCGGGCTGAGAATGCTGTGGAGATTCGCAAAATGTATTTACTTCCGATCGCAAGAGGGAAAGGTTTGGGACGTTTTTTGTTGAATGCTTTGGAAGCTGTGATAATTCAAAAAGGGTTTGCAGAAATTTGGATTGAGACGGCAAGTGTATTGCGGGAGGCGGTGATTTTGTATGAACGATCGGGCTATGAGGCGGCAACGGGTGTGGAGACAGAGAGGTGCGATCGGGTTTACGTAAAGAAATTATCTGTATCGGGCACTTAAATACGTATCGGGCACTTAAATATCGATCGTCTTTTTCGATCGCAACAAGGGTATTTGGGGAATTCAATCTGAGCCAAGGGTCATTCCTAGTTCAACATATGCCCTGAAGAGCAAACGTACCATACCAATATTCTTTAAGGTTTCTCCTCAATCATCACTCCAATTTTCTGGCAATGCATCTTCACGAGTTTCCACATCAGACTTCGCACTAATCAGCGCGATCGCAATGGCATCCACCACCCGCGACACCGGAATGATTTCTAAAAGCTTACTTGTGTAAACACAACCCTTCGGCACGATCGCCCGTTTGAATCCTAATTTCTCCGCTTCTTTTAAACGCAATTCCATTTGAGAGACCGATCGCACCTGACCACCCAACCCCACTTCTCCAATTAATACCGTTTGCGGGTCCACTGTCCGATCGCGAAAACTAGCCGCCACCGCGATCGCAATTCCCAAATCTGCCGCAGGTTCTCCCACACTTAACCCGCCGGATGATGCGACATAGGCATCCAGTTTTGATAATGGAATGCCAACTCTTTTTTCCAGAACGGCGAGAATTTGGAGCAATCGATTGTATTCAATTCCTGTGGTCGATCGGCGCGGCGATGAATAACTTGTCGGACTAACCAACGCTTGCAATTCAACCACGATCGGGCGAGTTCCTTCACAAGCAACAATAGTGGCGGTTCCAGAAGAGGGTTCTTCGCGATTGCCGAGAAACAATGCGGATGGATTTAGAATTTCTTCTAATCCTTGATCCACCATTTCAAATACACCAACTTCATGAGTTGCACCAAATCGGTTTTTCGTCGATCGCAACAGCCGATGACTCGCAAATCGATCGCCCTCGAAATACAAAACAGTATCCACTAAATGTTCCAAAACCTTTGGACCTGCGATCGCCCCTTCTTTGGTCACATGGCCCACAATAAACAATGTGATATTCAATTGCCGTGCCAATCGCATTAGCATTGACGTGCATTCCCTTACTTGTGCCACCGAACCAGGAGCTGAGGTTAGCGCCGCATAGTACAGCGCTTGAATGCTATCAATCACCGCAACACGAGGACGCAGGGTTTCGAGTTCAGTCAGAATAGTGTCGAGGTCAATCTCAGGAAGGAGGTAGAGATTTTGAGACGCGAGGGGAAGAATTGCAGGTTCGGTAGATTTGGAGGGCACCGTTTTTTTGGCTTTGCTGCGGGTGCTGCGAGCAGTGGGAGGAGCTGCGTCTTCTAGGGCTTCAATTAGTTCGTCGGCAGTCTTCAAATCCTCGATCGCATCATCATCGTGATCATCGGATGTACGCGTTTTGCCAATGCCGAGCCGTTGTGCCCGCAATTTTACCTGTTGCCCAGATTCTTCGGCACAGACGTAGAGGGTACGATGTTCGAGGGAAAGACGGTTGGCAGTTTGGAGCAATAAGGTTGATTTGCCAATGCCGGGATCTCCGCCGATTAGCACCAAGGATCCGGGGACAATCCCGCCGCCCAGCACCCGATCGAGTTCCACATAGCCCGATGCAATTCGCGAGAACACCGTATCTTCGATTTGATCTAATTTTAATGAAGCCATCGGACGCGCCTCACTGGTGTCTCCAGCGCGGGTTCTCGTCATTTTCATCAGCGGATTTTGGCTGAGACGATTGGCTCCGGCGGTTGGAATCGGGGCTTGTTCTTCGAGCGAGTTCCAGGTATTACAAGACGGGCAACGTCCGAAGAACTGCGGAAACTCAGACCCACAGTCATTACATACCCACCGCGATCGACTTTTGGCCATTCTTAAAACTTGACAAATGATGAAGGAACATTGAGAAATACTGGCTGCCTTAGATTGTCATTAGATTCTCAACAGGGGGAAATCTTAACGAAGGCTGAAGCTTAGAATCAGACTGGATTTGAAGTTACGAAATATGCAACTTGACATATCATAATGAATTATAAGACACCAAAATTAACTGAGTTACGACAGTTCTGCTGATTTCGGACTTAGCCAAGGTTCAAGGGAGCGATATCCAAGTTGGAAATTCAT
>JAYUEU010000293.1:0-22226 GCA_043739065.1 Synechococcales cyanobacterium
GCTCGGGCCGAAACGCAACAAATGGGTCAACGTATTGCGATGGGATTGACTCAGCGATTGATTTCTCGGTTCATTCGTGAAGTGTTATTGGCAGATCAATCTAATCGATCGGTCCCAAAAAATAGAACAGCTCCCGTCTTTATTCCACCGAATCCACCCTTGAGACCGATCGGATCTGCACGATAGAAATAGTTCGATAGATTCATTGCAATAGGACCATTTCAGCCTTAACTTGACATGGATTATCCTTCTCACCATAAAAATCGGTTGACAGTCTTAACTTAGATATCAGCCTTAGGTTGGATTATTGGAATATCAATGATAAATGCTGTTCCTTCATCCACAATTGAAGTAAAGCTCAGTTTGCCATGGTGCTGTTCAGTGATAATTTGATAGCCGATCGAAAGGCCAAGACCTGTTCCTTTACCGATCGGTTTGGTGGTAAAAAACGGATCAAATGCATTTTTAAGAGTGTTTTCTGACATACCTGCCCCATTATCTTGAATGCGGATTGAAACCCGCTCTATACCCATCTCATCTTGGTGAAGTCCTGTATGAATTTCGATTAAATTCACCTGTGCCTGACGTAATATCGGCGTTAATTGACAGCATCTCTCATCAATGGCATCGATCGCATTGTTCAGTAGAATCATAAACACTTGATTGATAGAGCTGGCATAGCAATCAACCAAAAGCAGCTCACCATAGTGCTTAAGAATATTGATCTCTGGGCGATCGTCATTGCCCTTCAATCGATGTTGCAAAATCATTAACGTGCTATCAATGCCCTCATGAAGATCAACCGGCTTTAGATCGGCCTGATCCAATCGGGCAAAATTCCGTAGTGACAGAACAATTTCTCGGATACGATCGGTGCCAATCTCCATGGAGGAAAGAATTTTCGGAAGATCCTCTATAAGGAACTCTACATCTTTGTTAAGCATTGCAGCCTGAAGGTCGTCACTTGGCAGTGGATACTCAGTCTGATAGCGCTGGAGGATATCTAGTAAATCCTTGACGTAGACACTGACATGATGCAGATTTCCATGGATGAAACTAACAGGATTATTGATTTCATGGGCAACACCTGCCACTAGACGACCCAGGCTAGACATTTTTTCCTGTTGGATCAACTGAGATTGGGTCTGTTGTAATTCTGCAACCACATTTTCTAGCGTTGTGGCTTGGATCTGGGATCGATTTAGCAAATTCGCCTGCTCTAGAGCAATACTAACCTGACTGGCTACTTGAGTAATAAACTGAATTTCCAAGGCTTGCCAATCCCGAGGCTGGGCACATTGGTGTACACAAAATAAGCCCCACAGCTCATCATTCCGTAGAATAGGAGCTATTAGGGTTGCCTGAATTTCAAACTCTTCTAAGACTGCGCGGAAGCAATCTTCTAATCCAGCCTGATTGATGTCTGACATCGCATAAACCCGACCCTTGCGATACATTTCGGCATAGCTCTCACCAAAACAGTGGTCATGGACCTTCTTCCCTATTGCCGAGGTAAACGGCTGCATCACATCCTCGGCAATAATTTTGCCGTCATTAAACCCAGAATTTAGGTTGAAACGATAGATAGCGACGCGATCGGCCCCTAAAATCTCTCTGACTTCGGTGGTCGTAATCTTAAAGATTGTTTCTAAATCTAAGGATTGTCGAATCTTTGCTACCACATTAAAGAGCACATCCTGTTGCTGATTTGCCTGTTTTAATGCCGCTGTACGCTCTTCTACCTGGGCTTCTAAGCCGATATTGAGGTTTCGTAGATTTTGGTTTAGGGTCTGGACCTCTTGATGTAAGTCCGCTTGGGCGATCGCAGTCGCAAATTGATTGGCAATGCCTTGAGCGAGATCAATGTCATGGGAATTCCAGGGCAGAGATTGGCTGCCAGCGTCCTGTTTCCACACCTGAAAAGACTGACGAGGATAGGTTTGTCGCGCATCAGGATTAACTTGGCCCGCCCAAAGCGTTTCAGTCTGCATCGGATTGCGAAAAATTGTCAGATAGCCAATTTGCTGTTGACAGACCACGAGGGGGACAATCAGGATGCTCTGAATCGGGGTTTCGTGGAAGAGAGACTGTAAATTCCTAAGCACGGACACTTTGTACAGGTTATCAATCGCCCAAGCTGATGTTGGATTATGGTCAAAATATTGCTGCACCGCATAGAACTGTTCCATTATCGATAAAGGAGACATTGGATGGGGAATCGGCTGAACACCACAGAGATAGAGCCGTAAATTTTCCTGCACTTTTGGATTAGACTTCGCCGCTAGATTATCGTTCCGGGGATGGAGATACAGTCTTCCCCCGGACCCCTGCAATACAGAAACTACCTCTGTTAGCGCATTTTGGAGATCCAATGCGGTCATAGAAGAAAGCTGTTCGGCGATCCGATTGATAGTCGCTTCCTGCTGGGCAAGGTTTTTTGCCTGTTCGAGGAGAGTCGATTGGGTAATGGCGATCGACACCTGGTCTACAACCATTTGAATGTTCTCAAGTTGCTCAGACAGTACTGCCATGGATGTAGCATGATGGGCGACCAACAGGCCCCAAAGTTTATCTTGATTCAGAATTGGAACGACAAAACTGGACTGTACGCCCATCGTAGTTAGATATTCTTGATGACACGGATCAAGGTGTCGAAAAATCAAGTCTTCTTCAATAATTTCACCAGTTTCCTTCTGATAGAGACTGCTTTGACCAATTTGGCCCGACGAAACATCAATTACATTTCTCACCCCTGTGGCCATAAACATTTGACGTGCTGATTCAGGAATATCGTCAGCAGGAAAGAATAGCCCTTGGAGAGAAGGCAAATTCTTTGCTTGACCCAAATGCTCTGCGACGACCTGACCACTGCCATCAGCTTGGAACTTGTAGATCATCACCCGATCGCATTCAAAAAACTGCTGGACTTCGGAAGCGGTAACCTCGAGAATTGCAGAAAGTTCCAAGGCTTTGCGAATCCGCTGGCTGATGCGTTGCAAAAGACTATTGCAATTGATGGCTGATTGGTGGTTAGCGAGCACAGTGGTCACGATGGTAGATTAGGAATGTCAGATTTATTCCCCAGTGTTCCCAAGGAGTTCTGTTTTTATAGAGCTACATCAATAATTAATGGCAAATTACTACGATCGAAATAGTTTCAATTTGCGGTTCCGATCGAGAACTTCTTAACGTTTGAGCCTAAGTATTTAATTTAATAGCTCATCACTTTAAGAGTGGTTCAAGATTAATGTGTGGTTCGATCGCATTAGCAAGTTGATCGAGCAAAACCTCGCGCTGCTCACGATAGTTAGGAACACCCGTCGGCAACGATCGAAGTCCCCGTTGCATCCGCAATCGATTCAGCCAAGACCGCCGCCATGGTCCATTATCAAACAATCCATGGAGATAAGTGCCCCATACCGATTCAGTTACATCGACCAAACCAAGATTTGCATCATCAAATACCGGACGCACTTGACCATCACACCCTTCCACAATGCGCGTTCGGCCCTGGTGAATTTCGTACCCCGTCACAGATAAACCCTCTTGAGGAAGTTGGGACGTAACGGTACGTTGACGAGCAATCTTTTGACCTGCAATCACCGTTCGCAGCGGTAATAGGTTAAGCCCAGGGAATCGACCCTCTTGGCCTTCAACACCTTCGGGATCTGCTAACAATTGCCCCATCATTTGGTAGCCACCACAAATCCCCATTACCGTTCCGCCCGAAGCAACATACTCCTGAAGCTGCTCCACCATGCCGGATTTATGCATCGCAATCAGATCAGGAATGGTGGTCTTAGAGCCTGGAATAATCACTGCATCAGGATGACCCAGCGTTCCTTTTAATCCCAAATAGTTCAGTGTTACCGACGATTCGGACTCTAGAGGATCAAAATCAGTGAAATTTGAAATGCGGGGTAAACGAAGCACCGTGATATTTAAATCACTCTTTGTACTGCTTTGGCGACGTTCAAAAAGACTCAACGAATCCTCCGCTGGGAATGCTTCTTCTAGCCAAGGCACTACCCCAATTACCGGTATCCCCGTCCGCTGTTCTAGCCAGTCAATTCCAGATTGTAATAGTTCTCGTTGGCCCCGAAATTTATTGATTACAAACCCCTTAATTAAGGCGCGCTCATCGGGATCTAGTAATTCTAAGGTGCCAATAATATGAGCAAAAACTCCACCCCGATCGATATCTGCCACCAAAACGGTCGGTGCATTCAGATATTTGGCGACCCGCATATTCGTCAAATCACGATGCTTCAGGTTGATTTCCGCCGGACTGCCTGCACCTTCACAGACAATCATGTCAAATTCTTCAGCTAATCGTCGAAGTGACTCTTCGATCGCCTGCCAGCCGATATCAAAAAACTTCTCGTAATATTCCGCAGCACCCACTACACCAACGACCTTGCCCTTCAGCACCACTTGAGAGGTCATATCCCCCTGAGGCTTCAGCAGAATCGGGTTCATCTCCACCCAAGGATTAGTTCCAGCAGCCCAGGCTTGAACCGCTTGTGCATGGCCAATTTCGCCACCGCCTGCTGTCACATAGGAATTTAGCGCCATATTTTGGCCTTTAAATGGAGAAACTCGCCAACCACGTCGGGCCAAAATCCGACAGAGGGCTGCTGTGATTAAAGATTTTCCTGCGTGGGATGTCGTTCCGACCACCATAATTGCTTTCATCTTAAAAATTCTCCGATAGATATAATGAGTAAAATAAAAATTAGAACGGCAACCGAACCCAACGCGTTATCGCATTGAGAAGCCGATCGCGCCAAGTGGCCTTCAACTCCAGACGACCTCGATCGCGCCATCGATCAAGAACCATCCGCCCCAGAGGTGTTACCCGAAAACTATCCGTCAAACCCTGACCATCAACTTCCCGCCGTAAAACTCCCACATCAATCATCCACATCAGTTCCACATCAGCAATCAACTCTGTGATCGCCCATTTTGTATAGCCATTCTCCATTCCCATTCGCCCAGATAGTTCATGTAACCCAACACTACTGCGCGCCATCGCCTCATAGGTTTGCAAATGAAACGGCGCACATCGTACTGCTCGCTCTGTTCGTGTCAGGGTACGGGCCGGATAGGGTATGGATGACGGATTAACACTCATGACTGAATCTAGTTCTAGGTATTAGAGGTCTATGTGTTAGCTGAAAAAGATATTAGCGGAGAACAAATCGAAACACGGGCTTCATAAATAATAGCCGTAATCCACGTATTTCCTATTATCCATGGAAAAAATAGCTCAACAACAGAAATCATGATCGATTTTCGTATCATTTTTAGAAAAATACGAGATTTAATCAAAAAAACGCACTAGTATTTCTACTAGGTTGTGTTTATCTCCTGTTCATAATCTCAAAAGCATTAATTTTAGAGTTCTAACTTTATGAGCGATTTTAATCAAGATGAATCCCGGACGGATCAGGAACTTCGACCAAGCCACAGAAGACTTTCTTCTGATGAGATGATTGCTGTGGCCTTAGCTTTCACAGGAATTGGATCAATTTTATTCTGGACGCTGGGGTTGAAGACCTCTCCCATTAATTTGACTGGAGTAACGAATGGTTCGCCTTTTGTCACGATCGATTCTCAAACTAAAGTAAGTCCCGGAATAACAGCACCCGGCACCACAGGAATTTCCTCCGAGGCTTCCGCAAACCCTAATGGAAAATTAGGCGCAACGGCAGATGGTTTAACGGCGAATTCAACGGAATCCGATCTCAGAAAAATCACTCCAATAGTACCTGCGGCAACAGATCAACGGTCTAATCAGGACCCCAACGCAGCAAACCCACAAAATCAATCAATTACCCCGATCACCGCAACACCCCCATCAAACACAAACGCTCTATCAAAAGTTGCTCCCTTAGCAGCCGGAGCGATCGCAGTAGGTACGATTGAGAATCCTGGTAAGCCCAAATTTTTCAGCGATGTCCCCGATAATTTTTGGGCCAAACCTGCGATCGCGGCATTATCGAGCCGAGGCGTAATTAGTGGTCTAGACAACAACACCTTTCAGCCCAACAAACAAATTACCCGTGCTGAATTTGCAGGGATGATTCAGAAGGGTTTTGAAAAAGCGAAAGTTAAAGATACGATCAAATTCACCGATATTAAAAATGGATATTGGGCTGAGACGGCCATTGATGAAGCAACTCAAACTGGATTTATGACGGGCTATCCCGGCGGTGTTTTTAAGCCAGACCAGTCAATTCCTCGCGTAGAAATGCTGAGCGCGATCGCAACGGGAATCAATCTCAAACCTAACAGCGATCCGGTGCAGGTCCTCAGTAAGTATAGTGATGGCAAAGATATGCCGAAGTGGGCTATCTCAAAAGTCAGTAGCGCTGTGGAAGCGGGGATTGTTTTACCCAATACTACCCAGCTTGCTCCAAACCAAATCGCTACTCGCGCCGATGCCGCATTTTATGTCTATCAAGCGCTGATTAAAGAAGGGAAAATTAGGCCCTAACTACAGCTAGACAAGCAGGCTAAACAAATAAAATAAGGCGGCGATCGGGCGTTATCTTCAAAAGAAAACTACCAATTGCTGCCCTATTTTTTATTAGATCTTTTTAGTATATCCCTGACCGCAATGATTACTCAAGTGCGTCGTCGTTGAAGAAATTCTAGCAACCCATAAACCAGCATCAAATACCCTGTCGCTAGGACAGGAATCATCGTTGGTATATCCTGATCAATCATGACATCACCTCAATGGAAGCCCAAAGGAAATAAACGCGGAACCCATAACCGTTCGCGCTTTCCACAGGTAAACCCATCGGAGCAATAATCCATCAACACAAGTGCAATACAAGTTCGACGAAAGTTTGCCCCAACTAATTCCCTTGAGACAGCATTGTTCCTTCAGACCATCGATCGCAAAGTGCAGCCTTCCGTTAAGTGGAAATCCACAGCGACGAAAAAATCTGCACGGCACAACTTCAATCCGTACGGATCATATTGATTACCTCGACCAACTCAAAACTCAACTATAGATCTCGAAAGATGGCTGTAGAATCATGTTCCAACTGGCCCCGAAGATCAAGGCGCTTTTTCAAGTCTATCCAGGATGAATATCATCGTCTGAATAGGCTCACATGCCTTGCACTTACAGGTAAAAATTTGCAGTTTTGAAAGCTTATATATAGACTATCACAGGAGTTTAGAATCCGGGTGTGATCCAAAAAACAGATTTAAAGATGGTCATTTTTTTAGGAAGATCCTCAAGGAATCGTTCAAGGTCGATCGCCATCGCTTAGAATAAATCAGAACCTGTAAAGTTTCTTAATCTTTATCCTCATCTGGTTCGCACTATGACATCAGTTGCCTCCCTTTTTTCTCCCGTTGATACCGATCTTTCTGCGATGACAGAAAATCTTAAGCAGTTAATTGGGGCCAAGCACCCGATTCTATATCTAGCTGCTGAACGCTTGTTTGGAGCGGGAGGAAAACGGGTGCGTCCGGCCATTGTTCTTTTAGTCGCAAGGGCAACGATGCCTAAAGGTGATTTAACCCAACGTCATCGACGGCTGGCTGAAATTACTGAAATGATCCATACCGCTAGTCTTGTTCACGACGATGTGGTGGATGAATCCGAATTGCGGCGTGGGGTTCCGACCGTTCATGCAGGATTTGGAAATCGAGTGGCAGTACTGGCGGGTGATTTTTTGTTTGCGCAGTCGTCGTGGTATTTGGCAAATTTGGACAGTTTAGAAGTCGTCAAATTGCTTTCAGAAGTAATTAAGGATTTTGCTGAGGGTGAGATTCAGCAAGGGCTAAATTGTTTTGATACTGATATTACGATGGAAGCCTATTTGCAAAAGAGCTATTACAAAACCGCATCACTGCTGGCTAATAGTGCAAAAGCAGCGGCAATTTTGAGTGATTGGAATTCTGAGGATGCTTCTGCGCTCTACCATTATGGGCGGCATTGGGGATTAGCGTTCCAAATTGTGGATGATATTTTAGATTTCACTGGATCAATGGAGAGCTTAGGTAAGCCTGCTGGGTCAGATTTGAAAAGTGGAAATTTGACCGCTCCAGTGTTGTTTGCTATGGAAGAACAGCCTTATTTAAAAACATTGATTGAGCGCGAATTTTCAGAAGATGGTGATTTGGCGCAGGCGCTGACCATAGTGGAGCAGAGTCAAGGTATTGAGAAGTCTCGGACATTAGCGAAAGATCATGCGAAATCTGCGATCGGATATTTATCGCATCTCCCGGCCTCTGAATCTAGAGAGTCACTTGAAAATCTCTGTGATTTTGTATTAAGCCGTTTATCTTAAACTATAAAATTCTCCAAATCCCATTTATTTAAAGGGAATTTGGAGAATCATCTAAGAAATAGAATGTAAGCGTTTGATTTAACTGTTGACTTTCATTGCTTTTGCTAACTCAGCCGCAACAAGTGGACGAGAGAATTCAGGAGGTGGAAGTTCGCCATTACGTAACATTTCGCGAACCTTTGTTCCGGATAAATGAACTCGTTGTTCTGGAGTGCTCGGACTGGTTTTGATGGTGGCCATAGTGTTGGTAACTTTGCAATAGAACGCATGTTCATATTTAAGCGGAATGATTCCGATCGCTGCTGCATCAAATTCATCAAAAATATGTTGTGCGTCAAATGTGCCGTAGTAATCGCCAACCCCGGCATGATCTCGGCCCACGATGAAGTGAGTACAGCCATAATTTTTGCGAATTAAGGCATGAAAAACTGCTTCCCGTGGTCCGGCATAGCGCATTGCCGATGGGTTAATCCCTAGAATGACGCGATCTTTTGGATAGTAATTATCAATCAAAATTTCATAACAACGCATCCGAATCTCAGCGGAAATATCATCTTCTTTAGTTGCGCCCACTAAGGGATGCAAGAATAGCCCATCGACAATTTCCATCGCACATTTTTGAATGTATTCGTGAGCGCGATGAACGGGGTTACGAGTTTGGAAGCCAACAATAGTTTTCCAGCCCTTTTCTTTGAAGGCTTCGCGGGAGGCCGCCGGATCAATTTGATAGGTGGGAAAAAGTGGATGGGCTTCACGGTCCAGGAGCCAAATGGGACCGGCTAGATTGATATTTCCTTGGTGGTAGACAACAGCGACACCCGGATGCTTTTCGTCTTCGGTACGATAGACGTTGATGGCTTCTTTTTTCTTATCGTAACTATACTTTTCAGTGAGCTGGAGCACACCAATATATTGCCCCGATGGATCATTCAGACGAACGTATTGACCCACTTCGAGCTGATCGGCGATCGCTTCTGTGACGGACAAGGTGATGGGAATAGTCCAGGGCAATCCACTCGTCAGGTGCATTTCGACGACAACCCGATCGTAATCCGCTTGGCTCATGAATCCGATGAGTGGACTGAAGCCGCCGATCGCAATCATGTGAAGATCAGAAACGGCACGCTCATCCAAAGTTACGATCGGCAGCGTGTCTGCTTTGCTCAGAAAATCTGCTTTTTGGTCTGGAGTTGCGATGCGATTAATGAGTTCGCCGCCGTGGGGAGCGATGCCGTCGGGGCGCTGAAGGTTTGCCATTGTTAAAGTTGCGATTTCTGAATTATGGACTTGCAATCGTTGCAGCTTTTTATATTACCAGAAGCCGGGTACTCGCTTGAGGCCGATCGTATCCACAAAGCCGATCTGACGCAGAAATCATATCAGTTGTTAGAATAAATGCGCTGTTGAATTGAGTTTGTGGTGAGTTGATTTATGACGGGCTTTTATTCTAAATTCTGTACTATTTTGTTGTTGACTACGATCGGTATTCTTTCAGTTATACCTGCGGCTCAAGCGAATGAACAACCCTATCCTGAGCCAATAGTCCGATCGCTGGTGGAAACCTGTGTGAAAGATCAAGGTTTTTTTGTGCCATTTAAATCTATAACAGCGAACAAAAGTTCTGAAAAAACATTACCTATCATAATTAATGACTACCAGAATGTCTTAACGAATTCGATCGCACAGTACAAAGAGCGAAGTCTTCAACAAGAACAAGTGATTGATGCACGAATTCAACAGCGCTTAGGTCTCCTCACTGAAATGCTGAAAGATAAGTCAAAAATTACTAAAGAACTAACTATTATTCGTAGTTCTCTTTCCACAGGTTTACTAAATGGCAAAAAGCTTCCACCAGAAACACTTGCTTTTATGAAAGAATCTGAACAGGATTTAGCAATGTTAGAAAAAGATCCAAGCCATATTGAAAAAATGGCAAAAACAGCCAAAGAACGGGAAATCTCAAAGCTACGTCAGAACGATCGTAAATTCATCACCCAAGCCAATTTAGATTTAGGTAAACTAATAACTTGCGGATGTACCTTGGAAAAAATTCAGAGAACATATTCATTAAATGAATTAGCCGATCAGATTAAGCTCGAAATTACAGGAGATGCAGGTATTTCTCAAGATATTCGATCGAATTTTGAACAATGCAGAATCCCAATCAATAAAACACCATAACTAAATGCGTGATTAAATACATGGGAGTTTAAGACTAGCAATAGTCTAGGGGGCAATTGGGTAGTGCCCTTGTGTTCAGGATGAGGAATAATCAGTAGCTTTGGAATCGGTATTCTGTAGGGCTTCTAAACTGGGGTATTTTTCTCTATTCTTCAGATAAGGGCGACACCATATTTTGATATTCAGAAAATTTAATGCTTAGGGCTACTAAAGGGCTGATGGATCGGGACTTTTCTCCTATAGAAAATCCACTCTAAAACGTGTAAAGTATGGTCTGTCTGACAAGAAACAGTTGATTAAGGCGACTGCTAAGAAAAATATCATCCGAAAATCGGCCCACGAATAAATTGCGGGTTACCAATAAAAGTCCCAACTGGTGAAATTTCCAACTGGACTAATATCCTAGTTCTAGATCGACTTTTGCTATTAGCCCGCAACTTATTCGTGGGTCGTTCATAGATGGTTTATGTCTAAGGCGATCGATGTTTGGTAATTTATTTTTGAGAAGTTACCTATTAAAGTCATTAAGCGAACACCCTAAAAAAGTGGAGGTTATTCTCAAATGAATCAAGATAAAGTAGAAGATAATTCTGAAGCCTCTCTTATTGATAATGATATCAACACAGCGGTTGTTCCTAAATTCAAAACTCATCGATCTTCCAACAATCTGCTTTCTCGTAAAGCGTTTACCCGCAAGCGTCTTGGGTTTTTATTGGCAGGTTTGTTACTAATAGGGGGTGTTGGATTATTTGTCGTGAGTCGATCGAATGAACCCCAAGTTGAAAAAGCCGATCGAAAAGGCAAAAATCAAGTTACTCCTGTCACCGTTACGAAAGTTATTCGGAAAACAGTTCCTGTGCAGATTAGTGCGATCGGAACCGTGCAGGCCGATGCAGCCGTTTCAGTCACACCGCAAACTGGGGGACGGGTTACGGGAGTCTTCTTTAAAAAAGGACAAGAGGTTAAAAAAGGCGATTTGCTTTTTACATTAGATGAACGATCGCAAAACGCTGCGGTTCAGCAAGCTACAGGGACTGTTGCCCAAGCCCAATCACAAGTCCAACAAACTCGTGCTACTGCCGACAAAAATTTAGGCTTAGTTAAGCAAGCGGAAGCAACGGTAAATCGGGATTTAGGATTGGTAGCTCAGGCTCGGGCGACGTTGAAGAAAGATCAAGGTTTAGTGGGTCAGGCTCAAGCAGTACTAAAAAAAGACCAAGCTCAGGCTGATTTTGCGATGTCTCAGAGTAAGCGATATGCTGACTTGGCGGCCAGTGGCGCAATTAGTAGAGATTTAGCCCAGCAATATTTAACGAATGCAGCGGCATCCCAAGCAACCCTACAAGCCGATCGTGAAGCCATTGAGACAGCTTTAGCCGTTGTGAGAAGCGATGAGATTGCTATTACGAATGCACAATCTGTTGTAGAAATTGACCGAGTGGGTGTCGAAAATGCTAATTCTGTTGTGAATGGTGATGCTGCTGCGATCGAAACCGCACAGGCCGTTGTCAGTACTAATGGTGGTGCCTTAAGTAATGCTCAAGTATTGGCATCTTATACAAAAATTTATGCCCCGATCGATGGACTCGCGGGTAATGTCTTAGTTCCAGAAGGCACTGTTGTTCAGGCTAATGGTAATACACCTTTGGTGGTACTTCAAAAAATCCGTCCCATTCAAGTTGCATTCTCAGTTCCTGAATCCAATCTGCCGACCATTCAAAAACGCATGAGTGGCAGAAATCTCAAGGTTGATGTCACCTTTGCAGGCAATGAGAAAAAGTCAATTTCGGGTACTCTTTCTTTTATTAATAACACTGTGGATAATGCCACAGGCACCATTCAATTGATAGGTGATTTTGATAATACTGATGGGAAATTGTTTCCGGGTCAATTTGTTAATGCGACACTGACATTGAGCCAAGAAGTCGATGCTACGATCGTTCCCTCGCAAGCGGTACAGAATGGTCCCGATGGTCAGTTTGTATTCCGGGTAAAGGATGACAATACTGTTGAGAACGTTCCGGTGACTGCGATCGCGACGATCGATGGACAGAGCTTGATTCAAAAGGGCGTAAAACCTGGCGATCAAGTCGTGACAGATGGTCAAGGTAATCTCGTTACAGGTAGCAAGATTCAGATTAAAGACGAGAATGCTAAACCAAGCACAGGAGAGAACACAGATACGAATTCTAAAGGTGCCAATCCCGCCAATGGTGACACACCGCCAGAAGGAAAGAAACGGCGCGGAAAAGGGAAGAAATCGAGTGAGTCGTCCGCACCTGCTGGAGGTAATCCATGAACCTCTCCGAAATCTTTATCCGTCGTCCGATTATGACAACGTTGGTAATGATCGCGATTTTGATTTTTGGATTAATGAGTTATAAACTCTTGCCCATTAGCGATTTGCCGAACGTTGACTATCCCACGTTACAAGTGACGGCATCCCGTCCTGGCGCTAGTCCTGAAACCATGTCCGCATCTGTTGCGAGACCGTTAGAAAAACAATTCTCTAGCATTGCTGGACTTGATACTTTAAATTCCACTAGCACGTTGGGTAAAACGCAACTTACCCTACAATTTAACTTAAGTCGTAGCATTGACGATGCGGCTCAAGATGTTGCTGCTGCGATCGCTGCCGCTTCAGGACAGGTGCCCAACGATCTCCCAAGCCCACCCACTTACAGCAAAGTCAATCCCGCCGACCAACCAATTCTTTATCTGTATTTGAATTCCCCTACCTTGCCGCTCTCGGAAGTCGATAACTTCGCCCAAACCTATCTGGCCCAGAAGCTCTCGACGATCAGCGGTGTCGCGCAAGTTCAGCTCTACGGGTCCCAAAAATACGCAGCAAGAATTCAGCTTGATCCACAACAACTCGCCAGTCGCCGAATCGGTCTTGAGCAAGTGCAAACGGCGATTCAACAGGGAAACGTTAATCTTCCAACAGGTAGTCTATCGGGGAAATTCAAAAATTCCACCATCCAAACCAATGGACAACTCCAAGATGCTGCGGCCTATCGCAAGCTGATCGTTGCTTATAAAGACGGCGTACCGATTTATCTAGAACAACTGGGGCGCGTGCTGGATGGCGTGGAAAATTCTCAGGTAGCGAGTTGGTACAATGACGAACGATCGATTATTCTCACGATTCAACGACAGCCCGGAACGAATACGGTAGAAGTCGTCGATACTATTAAAAAATTACTCCCGACATTAAAGGAACAGATTCCAGGTTCTGTTGAAATTGGCATTCTCTATGATGCGTCTCAAACGATTCGTGAATCTGTCGATGATGTGAGATTCACATTGATTTTGACGATTTGTTTAGTGATATTGGTAATTTTCCTGTTTCTTCGCAATCTTTCTGCCACCGTAATTCCGAGCTTAGCCTTACCGATTTCATTGATTGGCACGTTTGCCGTCATGCATCTGTTGAACTATTCATTGGATAACCTATCGATGATGGCGTTGACGCTTTCAGTGGGGTTCGTGGTCGATGATGCGATCGTTATGTTGGAAAACATTGTCCGTCATATGGAAATGGGTGAAAGCCCCATAGAAGCCTCATTGAATGGTTCTCGTGAAATTGGATTTACCATTTTATCGATGACCCTTTCATTGGTCGCAGTGTTCATTCCGATGTTGTTTATATCGGGATTACTCGGACGACTATTTCATGAATTTGCCGTGACGATCGCCGTTTCCATTCTAGTTTCCGGTTTTGTTTCCCTTAGTTTGACTCCAATGTTGTGTAGCCGGTTTCTGCGGCCCGTGGATCATACAAAGCAAAGTCGGCTATACCAAGTTTCTGAGCAGGTGTTCGATCGAGGTTTAGACCTGTACGATCGGAGCTTAAAGGTTGTACTCAAGTATCACCGCACAACTATGATTTTGGCAGGGGTGATGTTGCTCGTAACCGTAGGATTATTTGCGGTAGTCCCCAAGGGATTTATTCCTAGTGAAGATAAGGGACAGATTATCGGCGTAACACAGGCCGCGCAGGATTCTTCGTTTGATAATCTCATGCGTCACCAACAGGAAGTAGCCGCGATGATTCGACAAGATCCGAATGTCGATGCGGTGAACTCAAATATTGGTGCCGGATCGAGTTCGACGGGCAGTGGTGCGGCAGTCGCAGGGAATTCAGGGAGTTTGTTTATTCGATTGAAAGATCGATCGCAGCGTCATGCCAGCGCCGAAGAAGTGATTCAAGATCTCCGATCGAAACTTGATAGCATTCCTGGAATTCAGGTATTTCTACAAAATCCGCCTGCTATTCCGATCGGGACTCAGCAAACCACTGGACTCTATCAACTGACGCTCCAAAGCACCGACAGTAAGGCGTTGAATGACTATGTGCCGAAATTAGTGACGAGTTTGAAAGATCTCTCGCAGATTGAGGATGTGAATAGTGATTTGCAACTGACATCGGAAGTTACATTGAATATCGATCGTGATAAAGCAATGTCCCTCGGCATCACCATCCAACAACTGGAAAACACCTTACGAAATGCCTATGGCACCTACCAAGTCTCGACTATTTATGGTGCGAGTAATGAATACAAGGTGATTTTAGAACTTGATCCAAAATATCAGCAAGATCCCGCATCGCTCATGCAGCTTTATATCAATGCGCCAAGTGGGACGGCGGGTATAAATCAAGCGATTCCACTAAGTACGTTTGTGACGATCACACCGGGTACGGCACCGCTGATGATTAACCACATGGGTCGGATGAATGCAGCTACCGTTTCTTATAATCTCTCACCTGGAAGCTCCCTTGGAGAAGCAAACACGGCGATCGAGAATCTCATTAAAACCACTCTTCCCAATACTATCACCACAAGTTTCCAAGGGGCTAGCGAAGTATTCCAAAGTTCATTGCCAAACCTATTGTTCTTGCTATTGATTGCAATTTTGGTCATCTATTTAATATTAGGGATTCTGTACGAAGATTTTATTCACCCGATTACCATTCTTTCTGGATTGCCTTCTGCGGGTTTTGGAGCATTGTTAACTCTGATGTTCTTCCATGTTGAGCTGAATGTTTATTCATTCATTGGCATTATGTTGCTTGTGGGCATTGTCAAAAAGAACGGAATTATGATGGTCGATTTTGCGATCGAAGCCCAACGGGACTATGGTAAAAGACCCTCCGAAGCAATCTACGAAGCCTGTCTCGTGCGATTCCGTCCAATTATGATGACGACCATGGCCGCATTGATGGGAACATTGCCAATTGCGATCGGATTTGGGGCTGGATCGGAATCTCGGCAACCGTTGGGAATCGCAGTGGTGGGCGGTTTGGTATTCTCACAAATTTTGACCCTGTACCTCACGCCTGTGTTTTACATTTACATGGAAGCTTGGCGCAAAACCCTAGGGCGATCGAAATTTAACCGAACGTTTTCACCGACTCATCGGGAGAGTAATCCATGAATTTTTCATCTTTGTTCATTCGTCGTCCAGTGACGACCACATTGGTGATGTTAGGGATTGTGCTTTTCGGGCTGATGAGTTATTTTTTACTGCCGATTAGCGCATTACCCAGCGTCGAATATCCTTTTATCAGCGTCTCCGCTAGTCTTCCAGGTGCCACTCCAGAAATCATGGCATCGTCTGTTGCCGGACCACTAGAACGGCAATTCACGACAATTGCTGGCCTGAATTCGTTTAACTCCACCAGTTCGTCCGGGAGTACGAATATTTCATTGCAATTTGACTTTAGTCGTCGCGTTGATGATGCCGCAAAAGATGTTCAATCTGCGATCGCGGCGGTTGTCGGAGAATTACCCGCCGGAATGCCGAGACCCCCTTCCTATCGAAAGGTAAACCCTTCTGCCGCCCCCGTACTCTATCTCTATCTCTATTCCAAAACTTTACCGATCGCCAGCGTGGATGATGAGGCAGAGGTTACGATCGCCCAACCAATTTCTACGATTGATGGTGTAGCTCAAGTTCAGGTCTATGGACAAAAACAATACGCCGTTAGGGTACAGCTCGATCCGAATGCCTTAGCCACTAGAAACATTGGATTCGATCAAGTTCGATCGGCTATCTCAGCCAGTAATGTCGAATTACCTACAGGTAGTTTGTCGAATCAAGATAAGAGCTATATGGTCCAAGCCAATGGTCAATTGCTTGATGCCGATGGATTTCGATCGTTAATCGTAGCCTACAAAGATGGAGCCGCGATAAGGCTTGAGGATGTCGCTAAAGTCAGCGATGATGTGCAAAACAATAAAGTTTCTAATCGCTACTATGATACCGATATTGCCAATCAGCCTGCAATTCTATTAGCTATTCAACCGCAACCCAATGCAAACACCGTAAAGATTGTAGACGCGGTGAAGCAAATGTTGCCAAGTCTACGGAGTCAAATTCCAGAATCCATTGAGCTTGGCGTTTTTTACGATCGATCCACAACGATTCGAGCGTCTGTTGAAGATGTGAAATTTACATTACTGCTATCGATCGCCTTAGTGATTCTCGTGATATTCGTATTTTTACGTGACATTGGTGCAACCTTGATTCCTAGTGTCGCGTTACCGATCGCAATTATCGGAACATTTGCGGTGATATATCTATTAGGATTTTCCCTGAACAACTTGTCATTAATGGCGTTGACGCTTTCAGTCGGGTTCGTGGTGGATGATGCGATCGTGGTTCTGGAAAATATTGTGCGGCATCGAGAACTAGGGGAAGAGCCAATGGAAGCCGCATTTAAGGGATCGCGGGAAATCAGTTTTACGATTATTTCAATGACGCTTTCATTGGTTGCGGTGTTTATTCCAATTATCTTTATGAGTGGATTGATTGGCCGTCTCTTCCATGAATTTGCGATTACGATTTCCGTTGCAATTCTCGTTTCAGGATTCGTGTCACTGACCTTAACGCCAATGCTCTGTAGTCGGTTTCTACGATCGTCCCACCAGCAACACAAAGGTCGGTTCTACCGGATCGCCGAAGATGGATTCAATCACCTTCTCAGAGGCTACGAATGGACATTGAAACCTGTTCTAAAGCATCGCAGATTAACGATGTTAAGTTCTCTGGTTTTACTGATCCTGACGGTCTATCTTTTCACCTTAGTGCCCAAAGGCTTAATTCCTAACGAAGACACGGGACAACTGATGGGCAATACCAAAGCTGCTCAGGACATCTCCTTCGACGAAATGCTACTCAAACAACAGGCCGTCATTGACATCATCAGCAAAGACCCGAATATCGATGCCCTAAATTCCGTCGTTGGAGCCAGCGGTCCGAATGCGTCTGTCAACTCTGGACGGATTAATATTCGCCTCAAACCGCGTCCTGAACGGAAAATCAGTGCTGATGAAGTCATTCAAGGATTGGCTAAACCCCTTCGTGCTGTTCCCGGTATTCAAGCCTTTTTACGATCGCCCACAGCCATCCCGATCGGAGGTCAACAAACTAATGCTCAATACCAATTCACATTACAAAGTTTGAATCTCGAAGATCTTCGCAAATTCATACCCATTTTAACGGAAAAAGTGAAAGCTATACCAGGACTAAGGAGTGTTGATAGTGATTTAGAACTTCGCACGCCTCAGGTCCAGGTGAAAGTCGATCAGAACAAAGCCTCGACCCTCAACATCACCGCTGCCCAAGTTCAGAAAACCCTCAGCAGTGCCTACAGCGGCGGACAAGTCTCGACGATTTATACCCCAAATAATCAATACACGGTGGTTATGGAACTGTTGCCAGAGTATCAACGCGATGCAAAGGCGCTTTCGATGCTTTACGTCCGATCGAGCAGTGGCCAATCCGTTCCCTTAAGTGCGATCGCCAGCATTGAACAAACCGTTGGCCCGCTGAGCATCAAACACTTATCCGGACTTCCTTCAGCAACCATTTCGTTCGATACGCTCCCCGGAACTTCCCTTAGTGATGCAACGGTAGCTATCAAACAAGCCGCTCAAGAGGTCTTACCCATTAGCGTCACCGCCAGTTTCCAAGGATCAAGCCAAGTCTTCCAACAATCATTCAATGATTTGGGTGGGTTACTATTGATCTCGATCGTTGTGATTTACCTAATTTTAGGCGTCCTATACGAAGATTTCATTCACCCATTGACCATTCTATCCGGCTTACCCTCGGCAGGATTCGGGGCATTACTTACCCTATTGATTTTCCAAGTCGAACTCAATCTCTACTCATTCATTGGCATTATTCTATTAGTCGGTATCGTTAAAAAGAACGGCATCATGCTGGTGGACTTTGCGATCGAACGTCAACGAAATGAAGAAATAACGCCGTTGGAAGCTATTTATGAAGCCTGCATTGTGCGATTTCGTCCGATTATGATGACCACAATGGCAGCATTAATTGGAACGCTTCCGATCGCCTTGGGAACTGGGATTGGATCGGAAGCGCGGCGACCATTGGGAATTGCGATCGTGGGCGGCTTACTATTCTCACAGATTCTAACTCTGTACCTCACGCCTGTTTTTTACACCTATATGGAAGCATGGCGTGAAAAAATGACGCAGAAAAACCTAAAAAATCCCATCCGAGAAAAAAGTGCTATTTGAGGTCAACAGGAAGGAATGCTGTATTCAAGCTATTCGATCGAATCTTGAACACTGCAAAATCCCAAAAAGCAACACGCCATAACTAAGCGCGCATGAGTTTAAAACTAGCAATAGTCCAGGGTTCAATGGAATGAGATTGATTCTCCATCGGGCGTTCTAATATATCAACCCGATCGCCTAATTGAACCCCTTGAATATTCTCATTTGCATCACCAATGGAGATTTCTGTCGTGTCGCCATAATATTCATAACCACGAAGAACATATTGATTCCGATCGTCCTCCGATCGTTTAATAGCTATCAACATCATATGTTCAGCATTCAAGTTCAGTAGACTCATCCTCGGCGGCAAGAGTCCCTGCAACATCCGTTCATCCGGAACAATTGCTTGCAGCGGCAAACTCAACTCAATCGTGCGTTTTGGCGTATCTGCTGTTTTCCAATTGCCTAAATGCGGGTAAATCCCGATCGTAAACTCATGAATCCCTTGGTCTGCGATCGGATCTGGAAATTCAGAACCCCGTAATAGAGAAATACGAATTTCATTAGGTTTATGATCATAGCGTTTATAGTCATAGCCATGTTTACGATCGCATACAATACTGACGCCATACCTACCATCACTCATACTCGCCCACCGCAATCCCGGCACTTCCCACATCGCCTGCTCCGCCTCAGTCGTGGGAGTTGTAGTCCGATCGGCAATGCCACAAGCTGCTTCATAGGTAACAAAATTTGCATCTAAATTGATTGGGAATGCCGCCTTAACAAAAACATGCTTTTCCTGCCAATCGACATAGTTTTTAATTTCGAGAATAGGAGAATGTTGAGTCAGAGAATAGGTTTGGGTGAATGTAGACTTGCCGATCGTTCGAGTGACTTGAATCCGCGACCGTAAACAATGGTGTTCAACATAACGAATATCTTCAAGTTTAGCGTCAGGTAATGGAAAATCTTGATACTTCGGATTGATATTCCACGCATCCCAATACTGCCCGTCATCCGTAAAACTCTGGAGTTCATTGCTTTCACCCCGCATCACATCCCGTTGGTTTTTCGTATCAAATAGGGTTTTAATATTACCTGTTCTAGCGCTAATCTCAACCCTTAAGAACTCATTCTCTAGGGTGTAATAGTCGCGACCTTCCACAGATTCGATCGCAGGAAGATCCATTCTTGGAACAGCCCAATAGCAAGCATATCCGAGAGATGGAACATCGGGAACGATCGCCTTGATAATACAAACTTGTTGATCTCCAGTATATTTAAAAACTGAATGAGTCTCAACGGCCACACCCTCAATGGTTTGAACTTGCCAATAGGGCGAAAGATCTTGGGTTGGAGTCGCTGCAATTAATACACTAACCAAGGGCGAGCGCGTCCAATTATTAGGATTAAATACAACAATCAATCGAGCTTCAGGATGGGGAGCATCGATTAATGCAATTGAATTCAGAATCCGTTCTTTCGCATTATTAATAATACAATCCGTATCAATTAAAACCCGATCGGAAAAGCGGTTAGCCGTGGGATAAATATCACGAATGGATGTTCCTGGCAAAATATCATGAAATTGATTAAATAGCGTTTTCTTCCAAGTCTTTTCAAGCTCAGCAGCCGGATATCTGAAACCCACGGTCAAAGCCGCTAAAGACGACCAAAGTTCCGCCTCATAAAGCGCATTCTCGCAATCCCGATTGTAAGCTTTTTGATCCGCATGAGTGGTGTAACAACCTCTATGGAATTCTAGATATATTTCAGACGATTCACTTCCCAACGTTGGCATAGCCTGACTGACGCTAGCCTCTAGGGAAATCTCTTGAATTTGATTTAAGAACGTCTCAGCCGTCGTAAATTCAATCACCGGAAATACTGACGATCGGTCCCAACGCTGCAAAATTTCCAACATATCCCGCGTCGGCCCACCCCCATGATCGCCCACTCCCGGTAAATACAAACAATTTTGCAATCCCGATCGCGTTGCAAATTCCCAACAATAATCACTCATCTTAATCGGATCAATCCATTCTCCAATCGGCGCAGACATCAATGCCAACACTGTCGAACCATCCGGTGCAATCCAATTGAATACATCATGGGGATATTTAGTCGTGTCATTCCAACGAAGCTTTTGGGTGCTAAAAAAATCAATCCCACCCAACTTAAAAAACTGTGGCAATTGTCCACAAAACCCAAACGTATCAGGCAACCACGCCACCCGACTCATCGCCCCAAACTTCTCCAAATAATACCGCTGACCATACAAAATCTGTCGCGCGATCGATTCACCCCCAATCAAATTCATCTCCGGTTCTACCCAAAGCCCACCGATTGCTTCCCATTGTCCCGATCGCACTTTAGATTGAATCTTCGCAAATAGTTCAGGTCGATTCTGCTCAAACCATTCATACAAAACAGGCGTAGTATGACCAAAAATTAAATCAGGAAACTCCTCCATCAAATTCAACGCAGAAACAAACGTCCGTTCCGCCGCCTTCCAAGTTTCATCCACCGTCCAAAGCCACGCCAAATCCAAATGAGCATGACCTAAACATTGAATTTTATAGTGCTTAATCCGATCGCTCCACTCCATCAACACCAATTGAATCGCCGCCAGATCATCCAAATCATCTATCGCACTCAATTTACTCGCTAAAACACAAACTTCACTCGGATAAAATGCCGTCAGAAACTTCCCAACAATCTCCACCTCATCCGCCACAAAACCAGCATCCACTCCTCCATCCGCCGCCTCAAAAATCAACGACGATCGCATCAACGCTCCAAAATCATGCCCCGGACTCACCAGCTTTAATCTAACTTCAATCACTGTTTCATGACTTCCAATTCCATGACTCGCGATCGCTGGACTCAACACAACCCGACAAGTATGATCAAACAAATCCCCACTCTGAACCAAAACTCCCGCCACAAACACATCCGCCGTATCCGCCCACCACGTCAACCCAAGGCGTGCAATCATTCCCGTACAAGACTCCGGCAGCGTGACATACTGAATCAACTCAAATAATTCTCTCCCCTTAGCCCAAGTAATTTGTCCTTTTTCATTCAATGGAACCGGAACGCCATCCACCGATCGCCAACCCGCCATCACATCCACAACACACCGCGATCGCAACCGCCCCACCAACTCTTCAAGAAACTGCATTGCCGA
>JAYUEU010000294.1:0-3026 GCA_043739065.1 Synechococcales cyanobacterium
GCCAACGTAATCAATATATTTGTTGTCATCCACATCCCAAGCATAGGCATCCTTCACCCGATCGAACACGATCGGCTGTCCACCCACAGATTTGAAGGCACGCACGGGAGAACTCACACCACCTGGCATGATTTTCTGAGCGGCGGCAAAAATTTCTTCGGATTTAGTGGTTTTGAAAGTTTCAGTACTCAAAGTGTTCTCCCTGAAATTGCTATCAATAAGCATTAGTATTTGCGAATTATCTCATATTCGGGCGGTGATTATTGAACCAACGGGTTGATCCATTACCCTGACGGTTCTCGATCTCTAACTCTGGGATAAATTGAAAAGAATTGTTTGGTTTCAAGACAGTACAAATTACTTCCGATCGAAGGTCAATACATCATTCACGCAATCAATCAAAATCGTATCTCCTGCTGAAAAGGTTTGATCCAGTAGTTTGGTCGCGATCGGATTCTGGAGTTTACGTTGAATTGCACGACGCAGTGGACGAGCACCATAGGCCGGATCATAGCCTTCTTCTGCAAGATACAATTTCGCGGCTGTGGTAATTTCCAGCGCAATTTTTTGGTCTGCCAACAATGCTTCAATTCGATGAATTTGTAATCCAACAATACTTCCGAGTTCAGTACGACCTAAGGGATGGAATATGATTGTTTCATCAATTCGATTGAGAAATTCGGGTCGAAATTGTTTGCGTAATGCACCCATAACACGCGATTCTAATTCGGGATGATTGCGATCGTCCGATGACAATTCTAGAATATCGCCACTTCCTACATTACTCGTCATAATAATTACAGTATTCCCAAACGCCACCGTACGGCCCTGACCATCTGTAATTCGGCCATCGTCGAGCATTTGCAAAAAGATATTGAATACATCAGGATGGGCTTTCTCCATCTCATCTAACAAAATAACCGAATAGGGTTTACGACGCACCGCTTCAGTCAATTGTCCGCCCTTCTCCGAATCCACATATCCGGGCGGCGATCCGATCACTCGCATCACTGAATTTTTTTCCATATATTCCGACATATCCAGACGAATCATCGCGTCTTGCGTATCAAACAGAACTTCCGCCAAGGCCCGTGCTAGCTCCGTTTTCCCCACACCCGTTGGACCCAAGAATAGAAATGATCCGATCGGACGGTTAGCATCTTTCATTCCCGATCGTGCCCGACGAATAGCTGATGCCACAGCTTCGATCGCATCTTCTTGGCCAACGACTTTTTGCTGTAAATGGGATTCTAAATTCAATAGCTTTTGGCGTTCAGATTCAACCAAACGACTGACGGGAATTCCAGTCCACATGGCCACAATTTCAGCAATATCTGATTCATTCACCTGTTCACGAGCTAGCGTCGATTTTGAAGACTGCATCGCTATAAAATCAGCTTCTTTTTTGGCATGTTCTGCTTCAAGTTGTTGCAATTCATACTGTAAGCGATACATATTGTTGTAATCAAATTCCCGTTCGACCTGTTTGATTTGAGTACGGAGTTGTTCCTCTTTTTTTAAATCATCATTGCGTTCATCCAGTAAGGCTTTTTCAGTTTCCCAACGTGTGGTTAGATCTGCTTTCTTGAGTTCAAGATCTTCGATTTCATTCTCAATTTTTTCAATGCGAATTTTAGACGAATCACTTGTATTTTTACCTTCATCGGAAAGCGATCGTTTTTCCATTTGCAATTTCGTCAGCCGTCGCTCCATCATCTCTAAATCAGCAGGCTTTGACGTAACTTCCATCTTCAATTTTGCCGCTGCTTCATCTACCAAATCGATCGCTTTATCTGGCAAAAAACGATCGGCAATATAACGAGACGACAATGTAGCGGCCGCCACTAATGCAGCATCTGAAATCTTTACGCCATGATGCGCTTCATACCGTTCTTTCAACCCGCGCAAAATCGAAATCGTATCGTCTATGCTGGGCTGCTCAACTAATACTTGTTGAAAACGTCGATCGAAGGCGGGATCCTTTTCAATATGAGTCCGATATTCATCAATAGTGGTCGCACCAATGCATCGTAATTCACCCCGCGCCAACATCGGCTTAAGTAAATTACTCGCATCCATCGCGCCCTGACTGCCGCCTGCGCCCATAACGGTATGCAATTCATCAATGAACAATATAATTTGCCCTTCAGAATCCATCACTGCTTTCAAACACGATCGTAGACGTTCTTCAAATTCACCGCGATACTTTGCCCCGGCAATCAACGATCCCATATCCAACGAAATCAATTGCTGATCCTTTAATGAATCTGGCACCTGACCATCGGCAATTCGGGATGCTAAGCCTTCTGCGATCGCCGTTTTGCCCACTCCCGGTTCCCCAATCAACACCGGATTGTTTTTACTGCGCCGGGATAAAACCTGAATCACCCGACGAATTTCCTCATCTCGACCAATTACCGGATCAATCTTCCCCAGCCTCGCCATTTCTGTTAGATCTCGACCAAAGCGCTCCAATGGGGACTGAGTTGAACTACTGCTGACATTTCCGGATGGTAATCCCGGCACAGTGGCAGCAGCTTCTTTCACGGCAGCAGCAGCGGCTTCTTTTATAACTTCACTGATGGCACCTTCAAGCTGTTTCACATCTAAGTTTGATGCTCGAAACATTCGCATTCCGATGCGGGGATCTGTCGAAAAGCCAATTAGAATATGGGCTTCAGAAATCAAGTCATTTTGTAAAGACTTCCGAGTAATTTCGGCCCGATCGAGAAGTTTCTCTAAACTATATCCAACATAAAGCTGATCAACAGTCCCGAGCTTGGGCTGGCGATTTGTAAAATCATCAAGCTGCTGGAAAAAACGCGTCACATCTACGTTTACCTTTGCCAACATTCGAGTCGCGAGTCCATCAGGCTGTTCTAAAAGCGCAATCAATAAATGTTCGGCTTCAAGGTTTTGGTGCTTATACCGTCGGACAATATCCTGAGACTGGACAATAGCCTCCCACGCTTTTTCGGTGAACTTGCTCGGATCAGTTGGCTGCATCGGTCTTGGAGATGAATGAT
>JAYUEU010000295.1:0-12825 GCA_043739065.1 Synechococcales cyanobacterium
AATTGTTGAACTAATTGAATCACGGGCAAGTTTGGACTATCTTCATCAACGCGATGCCATGCAAACGGGGGTCTTGTGGTATTAATAGCGACGGTTCCATCAACATCGACTAAGTAGCAATTGAGGCGATCGGAGACTGCGGTCGGGGAGCTTTGTGGTTGTTCTAGATGGTCATAATACATCTTATAAATTACCTGCTGCCCAACTGAATTAAAGCGGAGTAAATCTCGCTTAATACATTCTGCTAGACTGACATGGGTAAAATCTTTAATCACCAACTCAGCACCATATTTGGCAGCAATTTCGGTGGCGCGGGTAATATGAATGGGGTTAAGATTAGTATCAGACCAAATGACAGAATAGTTCTTACTGAGGTAATTCTCAGTTAAAAGGTCACGATTTTGGATCACCTGGTTTTCACGATTCTTCGTATCTGCCATTTGCAATCGAAGATCATCTTTGCAAAGATTTGCAGTTTGAATATTTCTTTGAATATAGTTCTTAGCCCAAGTACTCTTACCACTAGCTGGAAGACCGCGTGTAAGGATAAGTTTAAGGTTCATATGTGAATGAAAAATATTAACTTTAGAATGGTGAATGCTTAATTTAAAACTCTAAAATATCCAGGCTAATTATTCAGAGTTCGAACATTAGCCTGAATTATTTTAGATTATCCTCCGACGTGAATGGCTGGACGGACTTTGGAGTTCGGTTCTGCCGTTCGCAACACCTCACGAGTTACCACCGCAATGTCGCCTTCTCCAAAAAGAATAAATCGCAATAGGTACTGAATCGGGTTGCCCTCAATCCAACCAAAATAGGCGTGGGGCAATCGATCGCTCCGATCGCGGATAGATAACAGAATAGCTGCGATCGTATTGGGAACCGCTGTACCATAGGCTTTGAGAACTTGACATTCCCCCACCATCGTACCTTCAACGATGATTGGTTTAGTGAAATCTGACGCATCAATCACTTGAATTTCTAAAAACAAAATTGGCGCATTATTGGGAATATGATTATCTTCACGAACCTCTTGGGCCTTAATTAAATACTCCTCTTCACTATTGTAATGTCGGCGATTTGCCACCAATCGAATTAGATCTGTACCTGCATTATCAATAAACGACAAGGCCATTTCATCCATCTCTACCCGATCGGATCGGAGTTCAGTCGATCGCCACACCCGCGAAATCAAGGACGTAACCACAATAGAGCCAATGAAGAATCCTGCAATATGTAACCCTTCAGGTCGTTCTCTGACATTGACAATTGTTGTATACAAAAAGACCAATGTAATCAAACTGAATATGATCACACTACGTTTTTTTTGTTTTTTACGGGCAAGCAATGTCACTGCAAACGCTGCCGAACTCATCAGGACTAATACGCCCGTTGCATAGGCACCCCCTTGAGCATCCACATCTGCTTTGAATAGCACTGTGACGAAAAAAGCGATCGCCGTATAGACCAACACTAAGGGCCGAACCGCCGTTGTCCAAAACGGAGCCATGCCATAACGCGGCAAATAACGCGGCACAATATTTAATAATCCCGCCATCGCCGAAGCTCCAGCAAACCAAAGAATGCCGATCGTGCTCAAGTCATACACCGTCCCAAAGGCATCACCCAGGTAAAGATGAGCCATATAGGCCAGAGCACGACCATTCGCTTGTCCACCCGGTTGGAATTCGGCGGGCTTAATTAAAAGCATCGTAACAAAGCTACTGGTGAGCAAGAAAAAGCTCATGATTAAAGCAGCGGTCGTCAGCAGTTTGTAGGTGTTTTGAATTCGAGTAATCGGTTTACCTTCATCATCCAGCTTTGCACCTTTAATCAACGGCATGACTGCCACACCGGTTTCAAACCCCGAAAGTCCTAGGGCGAGTTTTGGGAATAGCAATGCGGAAATTCCTAGCATCTCCAGCACATTATTATGATGTTCGGCAAAGAGCGATCGTTGCCAATCGACCAACAAACTTGGATCGTGCAATATCAATGAAATGCCTTTGCCAATGACAATAAAGTTCAAAAACAAATAAGCAATTACTAATATGACCGCAAGATCGATCGCTTCTTGGAACCCTTTCAAAAACACCACCCCTAACAGGCTAACCAAAAGGAGCGTAATCTCGACATGATGACCTTGGAGAAATGGATGTAACCAAGGATTTTCGATCAGATGGGCTGTGGCATCGGCGGCTGACAGCGTAATGGTGATAATAAAATCTGTCCCCACAAATCCCAACAGAATCAAGACTAAAAATTTTCCCTGCCACCAAGACAAGAGATTTTCCAACATCGCAATGGAGCCTTCACCATTAGGACTCGTTTTCGCCACCCATCGATAAATCGGCAATGCTCCGAACAGCGTTAACAGAATCAAAATAAAGGTCGAAATTGGTGCAAGCGAACCTGCGGCTAGAATTGCGATTCCCGGTTGATACCCTAGGGTCGAGAAATAATCCACTCCAGTCAGACACATTACCTTCCACCAGGGATACTGATGATGTTCCTCGTTGGAGCTGTTCCCCTTCAATAGCCAATGAGACAAACTCAATTTAGAACGATCGAGTAACGTCGAAGATTTCGGATTCATAGAAGTTGGCAAATTCTTGTGTGATGCACAAGATGAATCAAGGATGACTTATGCTACAGGATCTCATCCAAAATTCTAATACTCGTCAACATATTTACACCTCGGACAGTAGGGTGACTTTAGAAGTGACTAAAGGCAGACCTATTGTCAGTCCAACCTAATTACGGCTGATTTACGGGTTGTTTAAGCGCATCTTCAACTAGCGCCTTCATATCCACATACAGCGGCTGAATCGAGTCATATAAAGCACTCCTGACTTGGGTATTGAGTCATACTAGCAATTTGCTGAGCGCTCGTTCCTACAGGTAGTGCGATCGAACGAAGGTGATTTGAAAAATTCATAGGTGATTCCTTCGCAATAGTTAGAAAAATAAAATAAAGAATTTCCCGGCGATCAAGTCTAGGGATCAAGACATGTAAGGGAACTTGATCTAATTCTTTTTTCAGAACCATTGAGATTCGCTCTAGACGTTCCCAGAAACATATTTGAGTCAGGGTTAAGATGGCCGATTGTTGGCTAAATTAGCGGTTGACTCTACGGATCTTATTTTTATTTTAAAAATAAGATTAAATTTCAGCAGAACTCTCTTGGCGAAGACGTACAGTAAGTCTAAGTTTTGCGCTTTACTATTCGCCATCAGCCCTCTATGTCGCACATTATTTGGTCACAGCTTGCCCAAGACATTGCCACTTGGCACTCACTCTCGAATTCCTCCAACCCTAAACTCCAGCCCCTAATTGTAGGGATTCTGGCGGGACAGGGGACGGGAAAATCGACATTAGTTAGTCTTCTTAGGCAAATTTTGAAGGATGAGTTTGGGTTGAGCGCAGTTTGTTTGTCTTTGGATGATTTGTACTTACCCTACGCCGATCGCCTCCAGCTTCAAGCCCAAGACTCGCGGTTGGTCTGGCGCGGACCTCCCGGAACTCACGAGATTGATCTGGGTTTGACGCTCCTTAAACAAATTCGCGCCCAACAATTTCCAGCTTTTATTCCACAATTTGATAAATCATTGCAAAATGGCGCAGGCGATCGGACAACTCCGCTTGAAATCCAAACAGCAGATATTGTCTTGTTCGAGGGTTGGTTTGTCGGGTGTCGTCCAGTCTCACCGTTTCAGATTGACCAAGCGCCGCCGCCTATTGTGACGGAAGCCGATCGGGATTTCGCAAAGGATATGAACTGCGCGCTGCACGAATATCAATTACTTTGGCAGGAAATCGATCGGTTGATTCTGCTCAATCCTGTGGACTATCGATTAAGTATTCAATGGCGACAAGAGGCTGAAGCAAAGCTCCGATCGCCCCAAAATCCCGGTATGAGTGATGCTGAGATTGTGGAATTTGTCGAATATTTTTGGAAGTCATTGCATCCAGAGCTGTTTATTTTGCCCTTATCAAATGAACCGCAGTTGAATGGAGCGCAGTGCGTCGATCGGGTAATTGATATCGCCGCCGATCATTCCCCTGTCCAAATTTATACACCCAGATAGAGACTTATTTCTCCAGTGAGCTGATCGTCAGCCGATCGGTTGCAATCACTGTTTTGCCCGATCGCAGTACGATCGCCAGCCACCGAAACTGGTAATTTCGAGCTGCCCCTCACAGAGAAATGGCTCGCCGAGAACGCCTAAAACGTCGTGACCATCGGCTAATTTAACTTTACCAATACAGAGTCCTGGCGGTTCTTGGTGGAGAATCGTTGCGAGTCCAGTCACGGGAACATTCCAAATTTCTAACGGAATGGCAATGCCGCCTTCGGTCACTTTGATCATCGCAGGATGCCGATCGCCGATCGACCAAATTCGGTAGGCAGTTTCAGTTTCTGCTTCTCGATCAAAGGTTGCGCCGATCGCTAACAAGTTACCATTCAGTTCTAATCCGCGCATTAATGTGCCATTGACGGCGAGTTCTACAGTAGATTCCATCATTAAATCGACTCCTGAATTACAACGAGGATTTGTCCGACTGACACCATTTGTCCCGGTGTAGAGCGGATTTCCAGAATCTTACCGGCTATCGGTGCGGCGATCGTCATTTCCATTTTCATACATTCGAGAATCACAAGACAATCCCCAGGAGAAACTGTTGCCCCAACTTCCACCGACACTTGCCAAACGCTAGCTGGAATGGGTGCAACAACAGCTTGAGAATCAGGTGGAAGACTAGTTTCTGTGTCACTAACAAGATCAAGAGAAACATCACTATCATCCATGATCAGATCATCCGCTGCCCATCGATCGCGTTCTGCTTCAAATGCCGATTGCTGTTTCGTTTTAAAGGCGATCGCGTCACTTTGAATAGATTCAAGAAACTCATTGTACTCTCGTAAACTAAACGTCGTTTCTTCAATCTTCAATTGGAAGCGTCCTTGGAGGAAGTCCGATCGGTGTTTTAGCAATTCCTCTGGAGTGACGGGATAAAAGCGAATTTGGTCGAAGAAACGGAGCAGCCAAGGTTTTCCGGCAGAGAATTCGGTGGTTTGTCGATGGGTGTTCCACATTTGGATGGTGCGCCCAACAAATTGATAGCCTCCCGGTCCTTCCATGCCATAGACACAGAGATAGGCACCGCCAATACCAACTGCATTTTCAGGGGTCCAAGTGCGGGCAGGATTGTATTTTGTCGTGACGAGGCGATGGCGGGGATCGAGAGGCGTAGCGACGGGAGCACCCAGGTAAACATCACCTAATCCGAGGACTAAATAACTAGCATTAAATACAATATCTCGCACCTGTTCAATGCCATCCAATCCATTGATGCGCCGAATGAATTCAATGTTGCTAGGACACCAAGGTGCTTTAGGATTGACCGATCGCACGTATTTTTCGATCGCTAATTGGGTCGAATCATCATCCCAGGACAGCGGCAAATGAACAATTCGGGTGGGAACTTCCATCGCTTCAATGTCCGGCAGTTGGGATTCTGCGGCGGTTAAGATCTGAAGTAATTGATCGAGGGAAAGAACTCGGTGATCATAATGAATTTGTAACGATCGAATTCCGGGGGTAAGATCAATAATACCTGGAAGAGGATGGTCTAATAGCCAAGTCATGAGAGCATGAACTCGGAAACGAAGATTGAGATCTAGAATTAAGGGACCATATTCAACTAGAAGATTATTGTCTCCCGATCGACGGTATTTAACAGCGATAGTATGGTCTGTTTCTGGCAATTCATGGAGAATGGCATCCTTGAAACTCGTTGCAAAAACTGGAGAAATGCTGTGCGATCGTAAGGTTTCTAATTCTTGCTGTTGAATGTCCGATTGTTTAATCGCTTCCTCTAATGTTAAGGGTTGAAATCGAATGGTATTGCCGGGAGTGAGTTGTCCGATTTTCCAAAGTTCGGCTAGGGCGATCGTAGCGGGACAAACAAAACCACCGAGACTAGGACCATCGGGACCAAGAATAATTGGCATATCTCCGGTAAAATCGATTGTTCCGATCGCATAGGCATTGTCATGAATATTCGAGGGATGCAGTCCAGCTTCGCCACCATCTTTCCTTGCCCATTCGGGTTTAGGGCCAATTAACCGAATACCTGTGCGGGCGGAATTGTAATGGACTTCCCAATCGGTTGAGAACAACATTGCAATGTCATCATCGGTGAAAAAATCCGGTGCGCCGTGGGGACCGTAAAGTACACCGATCGTCCAATGGGTTGGATATTGAGGAATTAGAACAGTTGGTAATGAGTTTGGTAAGTTAATTGGCAATTCAGACGATGATACTAGATTCAATTTTAAAACATCACCTAGCTGTAATGTCCGTCCACAATGTCCACCAAACTTACCCAATGTGAACGTTGATTTGCTCCCCAGATAATCTGGAATATCGAAGCCATTTTGAATAGTTAAATACGATCGGGTGCCATTCCCCTGAATCGCGCCCATTTTCAAAACTGCGCCTGCCTTAACCGCAACAGTACTCCAGAAGGGAATCGCTTCACCATCTAACGTTGCACTCATCAATGCTCCCGTAAGACAAATCCTCGTCGCAGCATTGAAGCGAAGCGTTGGACCTATGACCGTGCATTCTAGCCCCGCAGCAGCCTCAGGATTCCCCAGGAGCCGATTGCCATAGCGGAACGCCAGCCCATCCATCGGACCCGACGGCGGAACCCCGACATTCCAATACCCCAGCCGCCCAGGATAATCCTGAATCATCGTAAATGTGCCCGGTACTAAGACATCGATCGTCCGAGGCTGGTAAGCAAACGTCGTCAAAAATTGCGTACTGACCGTTCCTTCTATAAAAGCTGGATCTGCTAGAATTTGGCGTAGATAATCTAAATTAGTTTCAATTCCGGCAATTTGAGTTTGATCGATCGCAGTTTGAAGCTGTTCAATGGCAGAATTGCGATCGTCGGCGTGAATAATCAGTTTGGCTAACAGCGGATCATAGTAAGGGGTGACTTCACTGCCTGATTCAATCCAACTATCACAGCGTACTGAGTCTGGAAAAGTTACCTGGGTCAGGAGTCCAGCGTTAGGTTGGAAATTCTTGCTGGGATCTTCGGCATAGATTCGCACTTGAATGGAATGCCCTTGAGCAATTGCACGATCGGCATCGAAGAAGCTGCGATCGCCCGCTGCTAACCGAATCATCCATTCAACTAAATCAATCTGATGGACCGCTTCTGTCACACCATGTTCAACTTGAAGGCGGGTGTTGACTTCGAGGAAATAGAACTGACGACGATCGACATCGAAAATAAACTCAACCGTGCCCGCTGATTGGTATTGAATCGATCGGCCTAGGCGCAATGCAGCGGCATACAGGTCTTGACGGAGGGATTCATCGATTCCGGGTGCAGGCGTTTCTTCGATTACTTTTTGATTGCGCCGCTGAATTGAACAATCACGTTCCCCCAGAACAATCACATTGCCTTGACCATCTCCAAAGATTTGAACTTCGATATGTCTCGCCTGTTGGACATAGCGTTCTAAATAGAGTCCACCTTGATTAAAATTGTTTTGACTTAACCGTTGTACCGATTGAAAAACTTGTACAAGTTGCTCGGCATCATGACAAAGCTGTAAGCCAATGCCACCACCACCTGCCGTACTTTTCAACATTACCGGATAACCAATGATTTCCGCCTCGGCTTGTGCATGAGTCAGATTATCCAGTAATCCGGTTCCAGGCAGGAGCGGCACTTGATTTTGTTCAGCGAGTTCTCTGGCAGTATGCTTGAGTCCAAAGCGACGCATTTGATCGGGCGTTGGACCGATGAAGGTAATTCCCGATCGATTGCAAGCCTCTGCAAATTCGGCATTCTCACTGAGAAATCCATAACCGGGATGAATCGCATCGGCTCCGGTTTGCTGGGCGACTTCTAGAATCCGTTGCCAATTGAGATAACTGTCGGCAGCTAATGCGGGACCGATCGCCACCGCTTCAGTTGCCAAAGCCACGGCAGGCGTATTGGTATCAGCTTCTGAATAGACAGCGACGGAGGCAATACCTAAATGATCGATCGTCCGTAAAATTCGAACGGCAATCTCACCCCGATTAGCAACGAGAATCTTTTTAAACATAAAGGTTATTAAATCGTAAATAGGTTAAGCGGTAGTATCCCAAACGATTAAGCGAATAGGAGTGGGATTGTAGGCATTACAGGGATTATTCACTTGAGGACAATTGGAAATCAAAACCATCACATCCATTTCCGCCCGCAGTTCTACTATTTTCCCCGCTTCTGAAATACCATCAACAATCTCTAAGGTTCCATCCGCACTCACTGGAACATTCATATAGAAATTAATATTGCTAACGAGATCTCGTTTATTCATTTCATATTTGCTGAGTTCGATCAAATAGTTCTCGACACAGGCATGTAAATGTTTCTTATGTAATCCATAGCGCACCGAATTACTTTCCATACTGCAAGCACCACCAACCGTATCATGACGGCCACATTCATCCGCAATCACGGTCATCATGACATTGCCTTCATTGGACAAGATTTCGGTGCCTGTTGTGATGAAAATGTTGCCTTGATTCACCATAGTATCTTGGGCACTGTAGCGCTCTGACGGGTCATCTGCCCGGTAAAACAATGTGTCTACGGCTTGGTTGCCCTGAAGGTCGATAATCCGCAGAATTTGTCCTTTTTGAATGATTCGAGACCAAGGCTGACGCGCTGGAATCTCTTGATCATAGATGGCGGTTTCTGGGTTTAAGACGGGGCGATCGATCGTTTTAGTCAATTGTTTGATCAATGTCATGGTGAGTTACCTTAAAATAAGAGCTAAGCAAAAACTAATCTTGGGCAAACAGCGCATCGGTATTGATAAATCCACGAATCACCTCTGGGTTTGCAGTCCTACAAAGATCATCATCAGCGGGAGCAGGAGAATTCCAGACGGTAAGTTCGATCGATTTGGGATTGTATTCAGTACTGGGATGGAGAACATGGGGACAATTAGAAACTACGATAAAGATATTCATTTCTGCCCGCAGATCGATAAAACTCCCCGGCTTTTCACTGGCTTCTGAATAACTTAATTCGCCCTCTGGTGACACCATTACACGACTAAATAAATTCAAATTTGGCATTAGGTCTTTCCGGGTTAAACCTCGCTTGCCGAGAGCTTTTAGAAAATTATTGCGGGAATTGTTATGAAGCTCCGGACCATATTTTTTCTCATTACTCACAGCATTACTACAACCGCAGATCAAATCATGATGTCCCGATGTGTCTTCCGTAATCGACATCAATACCCGTCCCATATCTGAATATAATACATTTCCTTTTCCCAGAAACGCATTGAATTGAATTTTGGCAGTATCTGCAACATTGAGCCGTTCGATCGGATTATCTGCGTTGTAGCAAACGATCGACACCCCATGAGACCCTTGTAAATCCTGAATACGTAAGGTTTTACCCCGTTTAATCACACCTTGCCAGTAAGCGCCACCGGGCAGTTTTTCCTGAAGATGAATTTGCGCAGGATCGAGAATACTCATACTCATAGAATTTCCCTCATTGTTCCATCGATTGTTCTATCTAACCGATCGCCCTTGAAACCACAAAGCCCAGGAGTCCCAACAGCAGATCAAATGCACAATTCAATGGCACTCAACCTAGAGTCTGTCTGGTTCTCCCGGGCTTTTATCCCGCCGTGTGGTCAGGGGGAAGATTCTAAAAACCTGTACCCTAACTGCTTCTCTCGGACCAGCCATGGTGAATTCAATAAAACTCATCACCGGAACCCTAGAAGCTTTCCTTGCAATATTGAATTTTTGAGCAATTAGCTAGCTTATCTGTTGCCCCGCAATCTTAAAGGAAGGAGGCATCAGAAGCAAGCCCTCAGGATGAATTTAGATCATATTGCTTCACCAACATCTAATTAATTTCATAAAGTGCTTTTCGATACAGTTAATCTAGATATTGATTGATAAATTCGTTTGGTCTTTAATCTTTGGTTTGTCACAGCTAATTTTTGGCAGCACAGATAAAATTTATAAGTCTCTAGGGTTCCGATCGTTTAACAGTCTTTTCTGTTAAGGGGTGCTGGTCCGAGAGAGACGGGTTGGCAGTATGTAGTTTTAATTAGAAACTATGTCGATATGCTAATTACACGGCGGGAGAAAAGCCCGGGAGGAACTCTAGACAGTTGAAAGCTGTTGTAGTTTCTCCCGGGCTTTTAATGTTCCAAGGTTAAGGGTCAAATCCTAAAAAGTAACTATGAAACGACGATCGCTTCTCACGACAATTCTTTTCCTTACTATGCTTACAACCACGGTGAGCTGTAGTAATCCCGGCACAAAATCGTCCGATGCTCCGCCTGCACAATCAGATATTAAAGTAGGATTTAGTGCTTGGCCAGGTTGGTTTCCTTGGCAGGTATCACAGGATAAAAAAATCTTTGAAGCGAACAAAGTTGGAGTCGATCTCAAGTGGTTTGATGGATACGTTGAATCAATCAGTACCCTTGCTGCGGGGCAGATTGATGCCAATAGTCAAACCCTTGGAGATACGATTAGTTCTGTTGCAGGAGGAGCGGATCAAGTTGTTGTTTTAGTGAATGATAATTCCACAGGAAATGACAAAATTATTGTTAGAAGTGGGATTAATTCGATCGCGGATCTAAAAGGCAAAAAAGTTGCCGCCGAAGAAGGAACAGTTGACCATTTTCTCTTGATTCAAGGACTCAAAAAAGAAGGTTTAACGGCTAAAGATATTCAATTTGTCCCATTAGAAACAGGGAAAGCAGCAGCAGCTTTTGTTGCAGGACAGGTGGATGCAGTGGCAGTCTTTGCTCCCTTTACGACCCAGGCGCTGAAACTCAAGGGAAGTAAGCAACTCTTCAGCTCTAAAGATTTTCCGGGTTCAATTTCCGACCATTTAGTCGTAACTCGGAAATTTCTGGACGCTCATCCAGATAAGGTTCAAGCCATGGTCGATAGTTGGTTTGCGACCCTTGATGCAATCAAAGCTGATCCCGAAGGCTCGATCGCCATTATGTCCAAGCGTGGCGGTGTGACTCCCGCAGAATACAAAGAGTACGCTGACGGAACAAAGATTTTCACCTTAGAAGAAAACCTAAAAGCATTTCAGCCTGGAACTGATATGAATTCTTTGCCCTATGCTGCCGAAAAAATGACAGCCTTTCTCACGGAAATTGGCATGGTAAAAACGAAACCCGCTCTTAGTAAACTCTTTGACGATCGATTTGTTAAAGCCTATGCTGCAAAGCAAAAAAAATAGGCATCTTTGGATATGATTCCATACTTCAAATCACCATTCTCAACCCCTTTGTGAAACCCCTTGTGAAGCGCTCCTCAAAACCTATTGAAACCCTTCGTCCCACGGTCTTCTGGCGGTTGGCCGAAGAGATTCCTCAATCCCTCAGTTTAGGCTTAACGATCGGTTCGATCGTCATTCCGCTATTGGTCTGGTGGCTGGTAACAGAATTTGCTTCGATCGATCCAAAGTTCTTGCCATCACCCGGTTTAGTTTGGGCGGCGGCACTGCAAATGGGGCGATCGGGTGAATTATGGCAGGATACGATCGCGAGTCTTTGGCGGGTAGGCATTGGTTTTTCACTGTCGATGTTGGTGGCCATTCCGATCGGCATTCTGATGGGAAGTTTTGCAAGTCTTCGCGCTTCGTTGGAAGCATTATTTGGGCTGATCCGCTATATGCCTGCTCCGGCATTCATTCCTTTGCTGATCATCTATCAAGGCATTGGAGAAGAGCCGAAGATTACATTGATTTTTATGGGGACGTTTTTCTTTAATTCGCTCATGGTAATGGATACGGTAAAGTTCGTATCCAAGGATTTGCTCGAAGCGACCTATATGCTCGGTGGAACTCGTCTCCAAACGCTGACGAAGGTAATCTTTCCCTATGTCATTCCCGGCATTCTCGATGCTTGCCGAATCAATCTGGCTGCGGCTTGGCAGTTGGTGATTGTGGCGGAGCTGGTGGCGGCAACGGAAGGCTTGGGACGACGGATTAGCGTTGCAGGTCGTTTTCTCAGAACTGATGAAATCTTTGTTGATTTAATTGTGATTGGATTGATCGGGTTAATGTTGGACCTATTGTTTCAATATGCAATTCGGGTCATCTGTCGTTGGTCTACGTAAATCTTGATCTCCTTAATTCGATCGGTTTTGAGTTCATCCATTTAATCCATTTAATTTGCTTAGGAGCGATCGTTATGTTTTTACAAATTGATCAATTATCTAAACAGTTCACCACAAAACAAGGTCCGCTGTCTGTATTGCAAGATATTAATCTTTCGATTCAAGCAGGAGAGTTTGTTTGTGCTGTGGGAGCTTCTGGATCGGGGAAATCAACATTGTTGCGACAAATTGCGGGATTGGATCAGCCGACATCGGGGGAGGTTCGCATTGCGGGAAATCGTGTCACGAGTCCTGGTCCCGATCGCGGCATGGTATTTCAGCATTACACGCTCTATCCCTGGATGACGGTTCAACAAAATACGGAATTTGGGCTTAAACTTCAGGGCATGTCTAAGAAAGAACGGCGGGAACGGGCGAGCTATTTTCTGCAAGTGGTGGGACTAGAAAAATTTGCAAAAGCTTTACCCCGTGAGCTGTCCGGTGGGATGAAGCAGCGGGTCGCGATCGCCCGATCGTTGGTATCAGAACCGAAGATGTTACTGATGGATGAACCCTTTGGGGCGCTGGATGTTCATACAAAGGAAACGATGCATCAGTTTATGCGCGAGTTGTGGGAACGAACGAAGG
>JAYUEU010000296.1:0-9299 GCA_043739065.1 Synechococcales cyanobacterium
AGTGGGAAGTTCTTCGTCGGATTCGATGCGGTAGGATGGGAGCCGAGGCGCTAGTTTTTCGGGGACTTGAGTGAAGTCGATCAGTAAGGCTTCGATTTGTCGGCGAGCGGGGACGGATTGGACATATTTCAACGCTCGGGCAATTAGGATCGATCGGGCTTGAAGATCGGTCTTTTGTTTTGCCGCGCGCCAAGCAAAGTACGCCAAGATGTCGCCGGGATGGCTGGAAAATTCTGAGGCGGGCTGATTAATTCGGGAGAAATCTTTGACGGCTTTGCCCATTTCCCGTGCTTCATCCATATCCATTTTACGATCGGCAGCGAAGTCAGCAGCAGCGGCACGTTCGACGGGGGAAAGCATTCTGAATTCGTAGAGAACGTCTGAGGCACGATAGCCAAAATGGGCCACGGTTTCCGGCGAGACTCCGACACTGATGATAGATTGGTAAACCTGAACGGCGACCATGATTTGGTTTTGATGAATCGCTTCAAATCCTGTAGCTTCAAAAATAGCTTGATCGTTGTAACCACTTTTCGAGAGTTTTTGGCAAGCCTCGGCCCAATCCACCCAAGTTCCCATCTTGCGACGCAGGGAGAGGATCAATTCATCAGCTTGAGCCGGATCAAGAGTTGTGGGATCGGTGGGGTTTGTGGGGGTTGTGTCAGTCATAGGGCTTTATTGCAACGATCGATACTCACCCTAACATCGAAGCGGGGGCATCTGAATTTTAAAATGTCTTGACTTCACTTGCTAGTTCAGGGCAATATAACAAACAGAGGGGCCATAGCTCAGTTGGTAGAGCGCTGCGATGGCATTGCAGAGGCCAGCGGTTCGAACCCGCTTGGCTCCATATATATTTTGAAAGCATGGGATTGTATAGTTCTATGCTTTTTTAATTGATATTGCCGATCGATATGAATGGTTCGATTTGAATAGCAAATATTGCGATATATAAAGCTTCTGCTATCAAAGCGACGAGGAGACCAAAGTCAGCGGATACAATAGAAATTCAATTTTTTATTGTTCTTTGGGTTGTTTGCCTTGTCCAGCGGAATGATTATCTCAACTTCGCTATTGGATGATTTATCTGCAGCACTATCTCAGCAGATTCATCCCCATACGTATTTCAAATCCTCCATGACGGCCTTATCTCATGCTATGGAGGATCAGGTCTTAGCCGGGTCAGATAAACCGCTGGTGATTGCGAGTTTTCAGAGGGAACGGTTTTATAATCAAGAAGCACATCGGTATGTGCGGATTTCGGAACGTAGCGATCAGGTTTATGTGTTGGCAGCGCCAGAGACGGAGTTCCAAAACCGATCGCAACAGTATGAAACGATCGCCTTTGACCCGAAGGATGGGTTGGCGATGGAATGGCATTTGGTGGTGCTAGGAAAAGGCTATGCGTCCTGTTTGATTTGTCGGGAACGCTTGGGCTATGAGAACAATCAGGGCGTGTTGCATGTGGACCAAGGTCGGCGATTTGAAGGGATTTGGACCTTCGATCGTGAAATAGTCAACAAGTCGGCTGAACTGCTGCTTCAACGAATTTTAAGTTATCGACCTGAATTAGCCACCAAGGTTGGCAAGGCTTTGGCAAAGCTGAACCGCGAGACTCTTAAGGGATTCAAGCCGTCTGTGGCAGATCCGTTCTCAGAACGACTGGTGACGTATTTGCAGGCGGGACAGTACAAGCTCTCGAAGGCGTACCGATCGATCGCGCAGGGGGAGCGCAAGGAGCGCCTACAAAATTTGATGACAACAGCAATTCGGGAGTCGCTAGATCCTGAAGAAGTGCTTCAGGTTGGAACCCAAGAATTGGGGCAGGTGTTGATGCCGTCGCGCTGTTTGATTTATCGAGCCAGAGCGGGAAATGCATTGGTGAAGCTGAGTCATGAATTTTTGGGAGTGACGAATGAGGTTCCGCGGCCGGATGACGATCGGATTGATGATCAGTCGATTCCGTCGCTATTAGGTATGAGTTGGAATCTGGCCTCCAATCCATTCTTTCAACAAATCGTCACGACCCAGAGGTTAGTGTTTGTGGCCGATTTGGCGCAATACCTAAAGGATACTCCGCTTGATTCGGAGTCTTTGCGCACCCTTCAAAATTTATCGACCACGGGCAAGATTTGCAGTTGGTTAATGGTTCCGGTGATTCACCAAAATCGGCTTTTGGGCGTAATTGAACTTCATTACCATCAACCCCAGAATTTGAATGAAAGTGAACTGGGCTTAGTGAATGCGATCGCAAATCAAGTGGGAACTGCATTAATTCAGGCGGAGTCTTTTGCGAACTTAGAAGATCTTAATCAACAGCTTGAAGCGCTTGAACGCACGCGCAGTAATCTGATTGCGATTACGGGACATGAGTTGCGGACACCACTTTCGACGATTCAGGTGTGTTTGGAAAGTTTGGCCACGGAACCTGATATGCCGCAGGAATTGCGTCAGGTGATGTTAGATGCGGCGATGGAAGATGCCGATCGAATGCGGAAGTTGATTCAGGACTTTTTGACGTTATCTCGTTTGGAAAGTGGTCGGGTGGAGTGGCGGGTGGAACCGCAGCCTTTGCAAGAATGTATTGATTTGGCACTGAGCAGTCTGCAAAGTCGCTATGGGATCAAATTGCCGAAAATATCGGTGGAGATTCCAAAGTTGTTGCCATTGGTGCAGGTGGATGGAGAGTGGCTGGTGGAGGTGCTTTCAAAGCTTTTGGACAATGCGTGCAAATTCACAGGGCCAACGGGTCATATTCGGATTCGGGCTGCGCAATTGCCGAATGAGTCCACTAATCAAGGCGTTCAACATATGTTGGAAGTAGTGTTGTCGGATACGGGCCGTGGGATCGATCCGGCTGCCTTAGAGGCTGTGTTTGAGCGGTTTTATCAGGAGGAAGGATCGCTGCGGCGGAGTGTTGGCGGGACGGGTCTTGGTCTTGCGATTTGTCGGCAGATTGTGAATGGTTGGGGTGGACAAATTTGGGCGGAGTCGGCTGGCAAAGATCAGGGCAGCGCGTTTCATTTTACGATTCCGATCGTGGCCATGGCATCTTAGAAGATATTTGAAAAGTCCAGTTTGTAATGCTGGACCCGATCCCTCTAGCTTGCTTCATGATCCCTCTAGCTTGCTTCATAAGGAGATGCTAGAGAATAAAGCGGAATCAGAATTCAACCGCTATTGTTTACTTTAAAGACTGCGCTTAGGTCGTCGTTGTAAACCAATTGGAATTGGGAAGGTTGTTGCATGAGTTCTTTGAGTCCAGGTGGAATTGTTCGATCGAATGGATCAACACACAAGACTACGAATTCGACGCGGTTATTTTTGATAATGGGTGAGCCTTCGGTTAAGGTCCAACCTGTGGAGCCAAGCCGATCGATTACATGGTTGGTTAGGTTGTCTCCAAATAATCCGTAAGGACGTAGACCGATCGAATAGATGACGGAGTTTTTGACGTTATTTTGTACCCAGCGATAGACCATACTTTGCTGTTGACCCATGGGAAAAATTAATCCCTCATGTCCTGGTAATCCCACTAAAGGCCGATAGGTTGCGGACTGTAGCAATATGAGCATTGTGGCAACGCTTCCAGAAATCAGTAATGGCAGGCGCGATCGGAGTGGGATCGATCGTTTTTGGAGTCGATCGATCCAAGGCGAAGGTTGTAAGGCGTTTTCTAATAAAACTGTCAATGCATAAACTAATAGAATTCCAGTTAGTGGCATGATGACGGCGCTGTACCGAATTTGAATTAGGAAGACTTTTCCTGATCCTGCCAAATAACCCGCTCCGCTTGGGGTGAGAACTAAAGCCACAATGGCACTCAAGTTCCAAGCCGCGACGATTTGGAGTCCTAAAGGAATCGATCGAATTGAGGGGATGGATTGCGATTGCGATCGTGATGATGATCGTGAGGATTGAAATGCGGCGATTATAAGTGGAATTAGAGATGCAATTGTCGCGGTGATTAGGATGATGAACGGAACATTTAATTTATAGAGTTGTGGATTGGGTATGCTTTGTAGAATGCTGAGATCGGCGGCGGCTCTGAGTTGATCAATAGGAGTGAGTTGCCCAGTTTGGATTAGATTTCGGATATACCAGCCAGACCCTATTGCTAATGCAGGTAATAATATTTTCAGGAATGCCGAGCGGATGCGATCGCTCACGGATTCTTGCTTTTCTGAATTGCTAAAAATAATATTTAAGAATAGCGCTGCGATTAGAAAATATAATCCATTAGGCTTGGTGCCGATCAGTAATCCGAGAGCAATTCCAACAACAATAGACCAATTTTCTGTGCGAGTTTTTGATTTTAAGAGTGCCCATAGAATCACTAGTTCCCAGAACAACATGGTTATGTCGTTGCGAGCAATGTCAAAAATAAGAGTTTGAAATTCTGAAAGATTGAGTAAGCCTAGGATAAGACCGACAGAAATGATTCCTCGCCAGAAGGCCGATCGGATGGGGACGACTAGATTAAAAATGACCACTGTTGCGAGTAATGATCCTGCCACTAATGTCAGAGTTGTTAAACCCAATAATGCATCGTTCCGCAGAAAAACCATACTCCATAAATTGAGTAATTCATTTCCACCGGGATAGTGGCCATAGGGACCTTCAATTTTCCACCAAGTTTGCGCTTGTAAATAGTTGACGACATTGGGTAAGTGATAGCTGACGACATCCCAACTTAAAGGATGGACCGATCGTACCTGGGTCCAAGCTTCATTGAGCATTGTTGCTAACGGTAATAATCCTAAAAATCCTAGAGCTATTGTTACCCCAATTCCCAAGGGACTAACCATTACGATCGGTTCTTTTTGACTTTCCCGCACTGGTACTGTACGCCTTCGAGACTGTAGAAATTCACCTATACTGAGGGCCACCGCCGAGGATAACAGGCCGATCGGGTTCAGTTCTCCAAAAGCTCCCATCACTAACTGCAACACGGTGATGACGATCCAAAATGCGCTCAAAAAACTGAGTAGCGATTGCAAGGGCTGATAGGGAAAGATTCGAGTTGCGATTCGGGCTGAGGTGACTAGAATGAATAGAGTTGCGATCGTGAACATGACTATTTCTAATCGCATGATTTAATCTCCGTGCCGAATTCTTGAGTTAAGACGTAGCTAAGTTTTTGTGCGATCGCGGTGATCCAATTTTCGTCTTGTTGGGTATAACTACGCGGGGCATTGGAGGCGAGGATTAAGACGCCTTTTGGGGCGATCGGCTGACAGATTACGGCTTGGGCATTTTCGGGCAAGTAATTAAATTCGATTTTTCCGGGATATTTGTTTGAATCGACTAAATAGATTGCTTTTTGTTTGTCAATCACGCGGTTTATTATGGTTCCAGGGACTACGTTCGACTCTGTTGGCAAAATTCCACGTCGCAACAGCACGTCTCCATCCCAGACTAAAACCAACGATCGGGTCAATGTGTTAGTTAACAAAATGTGGGAAGCCCAGGCTAATTCTGCCTGCAAATTCTCCGATAACTCCGGTTTAAACTCAAAGCATTCATCGCCCGCCAATTCCACACTATCCGGCACCTTCGGCTGGACACGCTCCCACAACAATCCCACCAAAATCAACACTGCACAGACAATGACACCCAACGCATCCGATCGGGATTGGGTTTCGGTCAACTGGACCGTCAGCACGCGGTTGGCAAAGAGAAGTAGACCTGCCACCATTCCGGCAACGGTTGGAAGTTGTCGAATAACTTGATTCTGCTCAGGCTTTGCCATACCCTTTTTCCCAGTAGCGAATTCCCTTCTTCTTATACCTTGCAATGCCGCGTTTCAATTTCTCTGTTTCATATTTTTCTATTTCATACTGCTCGGTTTTATGCAGCCTAGCGCCGTTCAGCATGATGCTCAGTGGTTTCGGTAATGCTAAACCGGAGCTGATGCAGGAACTAAAACTCCCCGAATCCGTGGGGGTTGCGGTGCTGCAAAATACGCCCTGGACCGCATTACCTGGCGACGAAGATCCCACAGCCAACAGTATTGTGCAAGGCTATCTCAACACCCTTAAAGCTCAAGGCTTGAATCCGTCTGAACAAGGCATTTGGTTTCAGTCCGGTGCGTCATTGCTGGTGGAAAATCAAGGCAAAATCCCAGCTCCTGCGGCTTCTCTGACAAAAATCACCACGGCACTAGCAGCGCTTGAAACTTGGGGACCCCAGCATCAATTTGACACCACGATCGCCGTTACGGGTCCGATTCAAAATGGGGTTTTACAAGGGGACTTGGTGATTTTGGGCGGTGGTGATTCGATGTTTGTATGGGAAGAGGCGATCGCGTTAGGGAATACCTTAAATCAATTGGGCATCCAGCAGGTCACTGGGGATTTGGTAATTTCCGGCAACTTCATCATGAATTTTGAGGTTAATCCGGCCCAGGCGGGCGCGCTTTTGTATCAATCTTTAAACTCAAAAACATGGCCTGCGGATCTGGAGTATCAATATAGCCAACTAACATCCAAGCCCGCGAAGCCGACGATCGCCATCAATGGAAGTGTTCGCCTAGGGGATGTGCCCAACGCCCGCACTATCATTCAACACAAGTCTTTGCCGCTGCTACAGTTGATAAAACGTATGGATGTTTATAGCAATAATGTTATGGCGGAAACGTTGTCTCAACTCTTGGGTGGTGCTCAATCGACGAAACAAAAAGCGGCCTCTGCTGCATCCTTGCCGCCTAGTGAGATTCAATTGATCAATGGATCAGGACTGGGAACTGAAAATCGGATTGCACCCCATGCGACGACGACAATGTTTAGCGCGATCGCCCGGTATGCGGAACGGAATGGATTTACGGTGTCTGATTTGTTTCCGATTTCGGGGACGGATGTGGGGACTTTGATCGATCGGAATATTCCAAAGAATGCTGTTGTTAAAACAGGGACGTTGAATGAGGTGAGTGCATTGTCTGGTGTCATGCCAACTAAAAATCGGGGCTTAGTTTGGTTTTCGATCATTAATCGAGGCACCAATCTCGAAGGTCTGCGGAATCAACAAGACATCCTATTAAACCAGCTCCAAACCTACTGGGGCAAGCCTGACTCGCGTTCAACCACAATCACACCAACCCCCAGCGTTACTACGTCCGAGAGTCGGTTGGGTGCGCCGGAACGAAATGTGATAGTTAGAAATTAGTAGAATGGAAAGCCGTTGACTGGGGTATTTGAGGTCTTCATATCATTTAGCAGCTATAAAATTTGGCGTTACTAATTTAGGGGATGAAGGAGAATCTCTCTAAGTACCAGAAAATCGTTCTAAACATCTAGTTTTCATACTGTGAATTAGCAACGGGGATTTTAATGCAGAATGTTATAGCTTAGAGAGAAGGACTTATCCAAGCGTTGCCATGCCTCCAGAAACTCCATTGTCTGAATCAGAAAATGTTCAAGCAGTCCAAGACGATCGGCCTGTTTATTTTCGATCGATCGAAGTCGAAAACCTCCTCTGCTTCAAGTCTCGCCAAACGCTTGATCTGAGAGATGCAAACGGTTTTCCTGCAAAATGGACCGTAATTTTGGGTGACAACGGTGTTGGGAAGACAACCTTATTAAGATGTTTAGCTGGAATGGAGATGTATTTAGGTAGGAAAACAAATTTTTGGTGGGAAACAATACTTACTCAAAATTCAGCTAAACTAAAGGCAAATTTCAACGTTGGAATTTTTAATGATGAAATAATAGACAATCTAATATCTCAATTCTCATTAAAAATTGACTTCGTTGACAAAGGAGTAAAGCTCAATACAAGTTCAATAGGAAGCAATCTCGTAAAAAATAATACGTTTGCTGGTAACAAGGTCGAACTACTTAAATGTTATGCATATGGCGCAAGTCGTCGAATGGGAGAAACATCACTAAAGGACTCATTAGAGTCTGATAATACATCAAGTCTTTTTTCTGATAATGCAACACTTTTAAATGCAGAAGAATGGTTGTTACAAGCTGATTATTCGATCGCACTTTCCGCTCGTACTGGAACTGTCAATCCCAAATTACAACGTCGTTATGACTTGATTAAAGACATTCTAAAAGAACTTTTACCGGATGTTGATGATATAAGAATTGTAATGGCAGGTGAAAATCAATCGGGTGCGATCGCAGAATTTCTCACGCCTTACGGTTGGGTACCATTATCTAGCTTGGGGTTGGGCTATCGAACTGTCATTGCTTGGACGGTGGATTTGGCGGCAAGAATGCTCGATCGGTATCCTGACAGCGACGATCCATTGTCTGAACCCGCAGTCGTATTGGGTGATGAAATTGATTTACATCTTCATCCCAAATGGCAACGAACTATTATGACGTTTTTGGGCGATCGGTTTAAAAATACGCAATTCATCGTTACTGCCCATAGTCCACTCGTTGTTCAAGCTGCACAAAATGCAAACCTAGTCATATTGCGACGTGAAGGCGATGAAGTCATCATTGATAATAATCCTGAAATCATTAAAAACTGGCGCGTTGATCAAGTTTTGACTAGTGTCTTTGAATTACCGACTTCATTACCTGCGAACATTGAACCGTTGATGGAACGTCGTGCAAAACTTCTCTCAAAATCTAAACTTACCGCAAAAGATGAACGCGAACTGAAAAAACTCGAAGACGAAATTGGCACAATTCCAACCGCCGAATCCCGCGAAGACGTCCGTGCCATGGACATCATCCGACAAGCTGCAAAACTTCTTGAAAATCGCTAAACCTGACGATCGTGATCCGAATTCATAAACCCGCCGCACCCACTAAACTCATTCAAGACGGCTCCAAGAAAGCTGAAGCTCATCTTCAGGACTATTTACAAAATCCGATCGCCTATCAAACCGGAAAAAAAGAAATTTAGCTTTTCAAAAAAAATCTATGCACACACCGCAGTTAAAACTGAATTAATCAAAGCTCAACACGAAAAATGCTGCTTCTGTGAACGACTGACCGGTAAAGATGGGGACATTGAACATTTTCGACCCAAAAGTGCCTATCGACAAACTCCAAAAACCACATTGAAGTATCCTGGTTATTACTGGCTAGCCTACGATTGGGAGAACCTTTACCTCAGTTGTGCTCCCTGCAATCAACGTTATAAAAAGGAGTGGTTCCCGATCGCAATTCAAAAGTACCGCGCACAATTGAACAACAATGACTGTTCTCTCGAAATGCCGCTATTGATTAATCCAGGTCAGGAAGATCCCTGCCAGCATATCGGTTTCAGAGGTGAAATCCCCTACGCCTATCCCAAAAGCAAACAAGGAAAAACAACGATCGCAACTCTAAAACTCG
>JAYUEU010000297.1:0-11269 GCA_043739065.1 Synechococcales cyanobacterium
TACGCCAATGCCAGGTTCCAAGTTGACTATCGTAAAGTTCTAAGGGCGATCGTCCCGTCATCAAAACTAAAGTCGTGACGGCGAGGGAATAAAGATCTGTACTTGGGGTGATGTTTCCGTAGAGTTGTTCTGGCGGTGAAAAGCCGGGTTTGTGGATTTGAGTTGCAGATCTTAAACTAGTGCCAGATTGACCACTGGCGATTTGTATGGCAGTCGTGGCAATTTGTTTAACGCTACCAAAGTCGATGAGAAAGGGTTTGCCGGTGGTGGCTTCGCGAATCAAATTGTCTGGAGAAATATCTCGATGGATAACGCCCCGATCGTGGACATAGCTCAACACCGGGAGGATGTCTTTTAGAAACTGTACCGCTCCAATTTCGTCTAAGCGATTTCCAGCTTCAACCCATTGTTCGTAGGTTTCACCTGAAATATATTGTTCAACGATTAATAAGACATCATGGGTGTCAATTGTTGCTTGGAGAATAGCTCGAAATTCTGGGATTTGTTGGTGCCGAAGCTGATAGAGGGTTCCGGCTTCGCGCTGAAATAGTTCGGCGGCTTTGCGTAGGATTTCCGGTGAGCTGATTTGGGGTGCAAATTCTTTGAGAACGCATAATTCATTAAACCGTTGCCGATCGCGGGCCAAATAAGTTCGTCCAAATCCGCCATAGCCCAGAAAATGAACCACTTCGTAGCGATTGTCTAAGACGAAGCCAGCAGAAATCGGGGTAAGTAATGGCATGGATAGTGGGGACGATGGACGACTAGATACGGTTAGATGCGTACAAAATATGGATACATGCCGGATTCATCGCATTCCGACAGGTGTTTCAAGATGTGTTTCAAGATATATTTCGAGTTAGATAAAATGATCTTAGTGGCGATCGTATCTCGAATTCTGAACTGATCCTTAGGTTTGGATTATATCCTTTGTGCGACGTGGGATTAAGGATTTTCCGAAAAATCAGGAAGACGGATATTGATATCTGCGATGGACAATAAAGATTAAAAAGAAGTTAAAAAAATAGACTTAACAAATTTGATTATTATCAAGCCTGCCAAATCTATTCGAGTAACCTTAAGGGGGGATTTTAAGTGAGTGACTTTAAGCAAATGATTTTCGATCGTTATTATTGGCTCACTTAATTATTGGCATTATTGGCTCACCTTCAAGACATAATTTACGGATTGATTTCGTCCTTGTGTTCCAATCCAGACTTGGTATTCCCCAGCTTGCCACTGACCATCAAGGCCAGGATCTTTTCCTTGGAAATCATCATTACACCAAGTTCCGCCTGGACCTTTGACAACGATCGTGGTGTCCACAGTACTATTCACCACCACCGTCAAATCCCGAAATGCTGAATTGAGCCGCAGGACTTGATCGGGCTGTCCTTTACCAAATCCTAGACAGCTCCCAGTCGCTGTTTCATCTTTTCCAGCGATATCTCGCAAGGATGTACCCCCGCCGGCTGTTCCTGAGATAGACGTTTGGCCAAATCCCGAATTGAGGGAAACATCAGCCCGAGCTGGAGTAGCACCCAAACCCGTACTTAATACCAATGCTACAGCAACAGTAGAGCAAATAGAAAAACAGCGATTTAATAGCATAGGAATTTGTTAACTCAACTTGAATGATTAGGACTTCAATGACCGATCGAATATCAGAAAGTTCCCGATAAGAACCGCTGACTCATTCCCTAATTCATGCGATCGCACCTGCCAATCGAGTTTTATCCCAACCTTTTGCATTCAACAATAACCAAGATTGCGTCAAATCAGGACCATGTAATGATCCGGTTAATCCAGCACGTAATGACTTCATGACTAATCCTTTTTTAACACCATTCTCTTTCACAACCAAATCAAGGATTGCTTTAGCAGATTCTTCGGTTAACGGCTCTGCTGGAATTGCAGCCAATACTGCGGTTAGCGCTCCCGTTACGCCATCAAGACCCAATTGCTTTAACGCTTCATCAGTGGGCACGACCGTTGGATTAAACAAATAAGCCGCCATTTCAATCGCATCAGTTAATTTTGCCAAACTTGCACCAATGACCGCCACAAGTTGTTCTAGCCAAGACCGATCGGTTACGGGATCAAACACATAGCCCGCTTCTTGCCAATAGGGAATGAGTAAGTCTGTCAATTGCGAAATAGGCATTGCATGGAGATATTGACCATTAATCCAATTGAGTTTGTCCCAATCAAATTTTGCGCCCGCTTTGTTCACCCGATCGAAACTGAATACTTTTCCAGCTTCCTCAAGAGAAAAGATTTCATTCATTCCCTCGATCGGCGACCAACCCAAAAGACTCATATAATTTGCGATCGCTTCTGGGACATAACCCATTTTTTGGAAGTCAAAGATCGAGGTCACACCATCACGTTTTGAAAGCTTTGCGCCTTTTTCATTCAAAATTAATGGCGTATGGCCAAACGTTGGAACCGTTGCGCCTAATGCTTCATAGAGCAAAATTTGTTTGGGTGTATTGGCAATATGATCTTCGCCGCGAATGACTTGAGAAATCGCCATGTCAATGTCATCAACAACAACGACAAAGTTATACAACGGCGCGCCGATCGTACTCGCATCAGCAGCCCGAGCAATCACCATATCACCGCCTAAATCACGACCTTTCCAGGAAACGTTACCTCGAACTAAATCGGTCCAGATGATTTCCCGATCGTCATCAATTTTAAATCGAATAACCGCCGGACGACCTTCGGCTTCAAATGTAGCAATTTGCTCTGGCGTTAGGTTGCGGTGACGGTTGTCGTAGCGCGGGGCTTCGTTACGGGCTTTTTGACGGGCGCGCATGGTTTCTAGTTCTTCTGGCAAATCGTAGGCACGATACACTAAGCCTTTATCGAGTAATTCTTGGATTTTGGCTTGGTAGAGATCCGTACGATCGGTCTGAAATACTGGGCCTTCATCCCAATTCAACCCTAGCCATTTCAAACCATCGAGAATGTTCTGGGTAAATTCAGGTTTCGATCGTTCGAGGTCGGTGTCTTCGATCCGCAGAATGAACGTCCCGCCATTATTTTTGGCATAGAGCCAATTAAAGACCGCTGTGCGAGCGGTACCGATGTGGAGGTTTCCCGTAGGACTCGGAGCAATGCGAACTCGAACTGACATAGAACTACTGAAGATAAAGGAATCAAGTGAGTCCTAATTCTATCGTAGGCTGTGGTTTCCCGATGGCTATCTGTTTATTTAAGAGAATCTTAGCGACTCAAACCCGCTTATAGCTTACATCATACCCTGTTATACAGTGTTGTCCGTTCGGCAAAAGGTCGATCGATTGATCCGATCGCCGCCTGCAACTCATCCACCGTCTGACAGGTTCCGCCCATCGCCCCCGCCATACTGGTGATATGTTCCTCCATTAATGTTCCACCAATGTCATTACACCCCCACCGTAAGGCTTCCGTCGCACCGGATAGGCCGAGTTTGACCCAGCTTGGTTGATGATTGGGGATCCAATTTCCCAAGTAAATCCGCGCAACAGCCATCAAGCGCAGTGCATCATTTAGATCGGGTTGATCGCGGCCCACCCGACTTCTCAGAGGTTTTGGTGCATCTTGACCAACGAAGGGTAACAAAATAAATTCAGTGATCCCTGTTGTGCCTTGAGCGTACGATCGTTTTTGAAGTTCTCGGAGTTGATCTAAATGTTGAATTTGTTGCAGGGGCGTTTCAATATGACCAGACATCATGGTGCTGGTAGTGGGTAGGTTTTCACTATGGGCCAGTTCTACAATCTCTCGCCAAGTTTGTGAATTAATCTTTTCAGGGCAAATGATATTTCGGATCCGATCGTCCAATACCTCTGCTGCTGTTCCTGGAAGTGATCCGACTCCGGCGGCCTGCAATTCACGGATCACATCAACATAACTCAGACCATCTTCACGGGCAATAAACTGAACTTCTTGGGGTGAAAAGGCGTGAATGTGTAGCTGTGGATAGTTGGAAACGATCGTGTCTACTAGCTGAATATAATAATCAAGAGATTTCCCGTTGAGCTTTGCGCCTAAATTCAAACCACCCTGCATACAGATTTCAGTGGCATTTTGCGAGACTGCGATCGTAGCTTTTTCCAATATTTTCCCGAAGTCCAGCCAATAGGCACCGTCATCCCCATCGTCTCGCCGAAATGCGCAAAAGCTACAGTGCTGCTCACAAATATTAGTGTAATTAATATTGCGATTGACAATATAGGTTACGGTGTCGCCAGATTGCTCGCGTCGTAAGGCATCGGCGGTGTCACGGATTTGGGAAATAGCATCAGAATCTCTCGTCAATAATAATTCTAAACCTTGCTCGGGGGTCAGATCATCGCCATGACGGGCGGCGGCTAAGGTATTAAGTATTGACATGATCGATCGTCCATTTAACGCCAGCGCCTTCTAGTTTAACAGCTCAATTCTTATCAATAGTTTTCCAGATCAAATTGGGCGAGTAAATGGAGCAAGTGATCATCATTTTCTAAATGTCCAACAATGCGTCGTAGTGGCAATGGATGAACTCGCAATAGTGTCGGAGTTGCGGTGACTTGATCGTATTCGGCTTGTTCGGGATGTTTGGAAATATCGACAACCTGTAACGTGTAGGGCTGCAATAACGATCGTTCTAAAGCGCGATGGAGATTCCGTAACGCAAGTTCAGTGGACGAGTGGCGACAGGAAACAAAAAGCCGCAAGACATAACGATTAGCTTGGGCAATCGGCTCCAATATTGGAGATTCGATCGGAGGAGCATATTCAATAGTCGATCGTTGCAGAGTTGACATGTCTGACTCCAGTAGGGTCGGTCGAGAATCGGGTAAAGATTGGGTCACGGGCAAGATGAGATCGTGAAACTCCCAAAGCTCTGGAAAATCTTGTTTATATTGACGTAATAATTGAGCTTCACATAGCTCTGATTGAATTCTATCGAGTTGCCAAGAGGTTCCTGGAATTTGAAACAAATGATTTAACAAAGCTCGATATTGAATGACCGCTGGCATAGCTGTGGCGGTAATCTGTAGGTTGCCTTGTTCAACACTCCACCAGACATCAACGGTGGCCTTGTAGTAATGCAGCAAAAAATGAGGCGGTTCTGATAGCTCTAGCGCCTGCTGCAATTCGCCACAAAGATGGACGTGCCAGTGCTTTTGCTTGTTGGTATCGATGCAATAGGCTACATCTCCACCGGGCGTAAAGAGTGCGATCGCTTTAAAAGGAGAGAGCAGTTGCATAACACTATCAATACCCAAGTCATCACGCTCAGATGATCATCCCACCCAGATGGTCATCAAGTTCACAAAATCACTGATATCAACACGGATATAAAACTGATATCAACACGGATATAAATATGAAACAATTATAAAATTTGCGTAGCCAGATACATCATTATTTGAATCAAGCTATTTAATATTTATCTACTGTGCCTCACCAAGTGAGTAGTTGGGCAGCATTCGTCAGAAATTGTCGTGAAATCGTTAGGGTTAGTAATATTGTTGTTAACAATGTTGCGAATAATGACATAAATAGTATTAAAAGTTGATAGGCTCCGGCCTGTAATGGATCCATGCCAGCGATCAACTCGCCTGACATAAAGGTCGGCAAGATCCCCAATCCTAAAATTGTCAGAGCACTAATTTGTGGCATGACCGCACTGCGAACTGCATCCCGTTGATATTCTGCTATTGCTTGGTTTGGGGTTGCGCCGAGGCTGAGGTGGGTTTCGATTTCGAGGCGATGACTATTGAAGCTTTTAATCAGTTGAGTGACGGCACTAGTACTAGCGCTCATGCTGGCGAGAATTACTCCTAAAAGAGGTAAGATCGATCGGGCTTCAAACCACCTCCAATTGGGCATTATGAATAGATGAGTATAGCTTAAGGTAATCACGCTACTAAACAGCAGAGTTCCGGTCAATATTGGGAATAAGAATGCAATCCTATTGTTGATTTGATTTTTAGAAAGCAGACTAGAAATTACGATTAGAGTTAGGGCTGCGATCGCGGTTGCCCATGGTGAATGCAAGGCAAAAACTATTGCGAGTAGATAACAAAAAACAATCATTTGTAAAATCGATCGGCCCACAGCGACCAAAATTGGCATCGCAAGATCAAGCCGTTGCCACACTGAAAGCCCAATGGCTCCGACAACTAATCCTAAGCTCCATAGTAATTGTTCTGGAGTATCCATAGTCAAATCTCTGAGTTGGTCTAAAATTCTAATTGTCTCGCCCTCTATCCTAGAGTAAAATCGAATTAATCGAATTAATTGTTCATTGCTGGTGTGGAGTGATTTGGGTATGAATGTTGCGATCGTATCGGCATCCCGTGCAATTCTGGCGGTTGGATTATCTATTGGATCATATTTTGGGCTGATGGGCGGTTCTGCTGTGCCGACAGCTATGGCTGAAATCAAGATGCCTGACAGGATGATCGCTCGATCCTCATTCTCTGCGAGTACTGGGATTAAGACAATTTCTCTGACACAGCTTCCGCCTGAAGCTAAGACGACAATCAATTTAATTCAGCGCGGTGGGCCATTTCCTTATCCGCAAAAAGATGGCACTGTTTTTAGTAATTTTGAAAAGCGATTGCCTGTTGCAGCACGAGGTTACTATCGCGAATATACCGTTCCAACACCTGGTGCCCGGAATCGCGGGGCAAGACGAATTATTGCTAGTCAACAACGCGACTATTATTACACTGGCGATCACTATGCCACCTTTGCAAAGATTCAGCTTCCTATTCTCAAGCGATAATCCCAAACAATAATGCGTAAACAGTAATCAATTACATTCTCTTATCCCAGCTAAATTCAGGAGCTAGTTCAAATGACTATTTCTTCGCATCTACCGACTCAGAAATTCTCTTTAGATGCTATGGAGCAACTTCCGGGGTTTTATTCTATTGACAGCGAGATCGATCGTCCGGCGTTCATTCGAGATTGTACAGAATGGGGATTTGAGGTAGTTGAACTCAATGGTCGTAAGGCTCAAGGCGAGGCAAGTTACTTCACTGAGTTGGCTAAGACCTTTGAATTTCCAGATTATTTTGGTGGAAATTGGGATGCGGTTGCGGATTGTTTGACTGATTTGGAGTGGGAGGAAGGTGATTGCATTATGGTGTTATATTCCGCTGCCGATCGGTTTGCTAAGGCTGAACCCATCGGCTGGAAAACTATGATGGAAATTTGGCAACGTGTCGTTGATCATTGGAGCGACCTTGGTGTTTCACTGTATCTAGTATTCCAAGATTAGGCTTTGCTAGTCCAAGATTAGAACTTGATATTCTAAAATTCGCGATCGCCCGACTATTTGCCGCATTATTTTGCTGTAACTATGACGGGCGAATTCAGCTTCATTGATATTATTCCGGGCATAAATTGGATAGAAAACTAGTAATAAATCTTCGATAATATTGAATTTTTTGGGTCAAATTTCCGGTATTTTAAAGATGATGAGGGGAAATCCCCAGACTATTTTGAGGAATACCCCATGACTGATACTGCTCTGCCCGCCGTGATTCAGGCGATGCTTAAGCCAGATTTTTATCCCCATGCTGTGACTGAACCCATTGAGTTGATTCAAACGCATATCTCTTATGTATTTCTAACTGGAGACTATGTTTATAAACTTAAAAAAGCAGTTAATTACGGATTTCTAGACTTCTCAACCCTTGAAAAACGCCAACATTTTGCCGAAGAAGAAGTACGGCTGAATCAGCGCGGGGCCGGGAAACTATACCTCGGAGTAGAATCTGTGACCCAAGTTGGCGATCGGTTTCAAGTCGGGGGTGATGGCGTGGTGGTTGAGCCTGCGGTAAAAATGCAACAGTTTCCGCAAACAGCACTATTGAGCGAAATGTTTGATAAGGGTGAACTGACGGATGAATTAATCATCACCTTAGCTAAAGAACTAGCAGTATTCCACGCTAAGTCCGAAAGCAACGATCATATTCGTAGTTTTGGAACTGTTGAGGCAATTCGTCAAGCATATGATGAGAACTATGTTCAAAGTGTTGGATATATCGATCGTGCCCAAACTCAAGCACAGTGGGATGAAACTAAAGCCTATAGCGATCGTTTCTTTATTGAGAACGCGGCTGTATTTGAATCTCGGGTAAGTGCGGACAAAATTCGGGAATGCCACGGAGACATTCATTTGCGAAATATTGCCTATTGGCAGGGCGAAATGTTGCTGTTTGATTGTATTGAATTTAATGAGCCATTTCGGTTTGTAGACACGATGTATGACTTGGCATTTGTATGTATGGATTTAGATGCGCGGGGTCGATCGGACTTTGCAAATCTGTTGCTCAATACTTATTTAGAACAAACTGGAGATTATGAAGGCGTACAGGTTTTACCACTGTATCTCAGCCGTCAAGCCTATGTCCGGGCAAAAGTTACGTCATTTCTATTGGATGATGCAACCATTCCGGCTGATGTCAAAGAATCGTCGGCTAAAACAGCAGCGGATTACTATCGTCTAGCCTATGACTATACCGCTGTTAAGAATGGTCGATTGATTGTAATGTCTGGGCTTTCGGGTTCTGGCAAAAGCACGACAGCCAAAGCGATCGCTCGTACCCAAAATGCAATTCATTTACGATCGGATGCAGTGCGTAAACATCTTGCAGGTATCCCAATTGAGCAAACGGGAACGGCTGATATTTATAGTCCTGAAATGAATCAGAAAACCTACGATCGACTGCTTAATCTTGGCGTATTACTCGCATCTCAAGGTCATACGGTGATATTAGATGGGAAGTACGATCGGATTGCATTACGGACTCCGGTATTAGCGACGGGAATTCCAGTAACTATTGTTCATTGTGATGCGCCGATGGAGGTCTTGATGGCACGGGTTGCAGCACGGACGGGGGATATTGCGGATGCGGATGTTAGTGTTTTGCAACAGCAGAGTTTTGAAGAGTTTAGTGAGGCGGAAAAAGGCTTTGTGAAAGTGGTTGATACGACGGGTGTTGTGGAGGTGAGTTCAATTTAAATATTGACAGAAATTCCCCTAAATCCTGGTTTTGACGGGCGACTAAGAAGTTTAATTCTAGTTCTCCCTTTTTAAGGGGGTTAGGGGGATCGGGTCTTTTGATACCAACGAAAGAACGATCGTAATTCACATCAATAATTCACAATCTCTTAAAATGCTGAAATCCTTGATTTAAAGAAAGCGATCGCACTTCCCCCATGTCATCTTGGAGTAAGACATTTGTTGTATTTGTAATAGTCCCGATCAGAATGCTTTTTGTTATTTTACAGAATTTATTCGCTTGGTTTAGCGGCATACACAAAATCAATTCAAAATCCTCACCACCATACAAAACCCAATCCAAAGCTTGTTGTAATCCGACAATCGTAATCAATTCTTTAATTTCGGGATGATTCAAAATACTAGCTTGATCAAGAACTGCCCCCACACCGCTTGCCCGACAAATTTGTAGCACCGCATCCGCCAAACCATCACTTGAATCCATGCCAGCAGGAGTCGGATCTGGTAATTGCGAAACCAAATCTAATCGAGGTCGAGGATATTGATGGGCCTTAATCCAAGCCGCCCGATCGGACAATGGCAAATCACGGCCCAACAGCAACTCTAAACCCACTCGCGATCGTCCATGAATTCCCGTCATCACAATCCGATCGCCCAATTTTGCACCATTGCGCCGGATAATTTTCGCAGAATCAACCGAACCGATTGCCGTAATCGCCAATGACAACTGCCGCGATCGCACCACATCGCCGCCCACAATGGAAACCTGCCACGGCTTCAAACAATCTGCAATCCCTTGATAAATCTCCTCAATCCATTGCACCGGAATCTCTGACGGCAGACTCAACCCGATCGTAATACTCTGCGCCCTTGCCCCCATAGCGGCCAGATCCGAAAGATTTGCCGCCGCCGATCGCCAACCCGCAGCATGGGGCGGCGTAGTAACGATCGGATTCTCCAACCCAACGCTAAAATGGACACCATCCACCAACACATCTGTCGTCACAACCAATCGCGCCGCACCGTGGCCTACAATCTCCAACACCGCACCATCATCGCCAATCACATCCGCCGGACAAAAGCGCTGGAGACGTTTTAACAATCCCTGCTCACCAATATCTTGAAGTTTCAAACCGGGATCGATCGCCATAATGTAAACCCAATACTCTAGACCCAATGCCTAATTCACTCTCTATGATAAATGTAGAGTCCCGACATGGGATAGAATCATAAGTCTTGAATCTTGATAGGAAATCCCAACGTCATGGCACGATCGTCGCAATTTCAACGGTTGATCAGTTATTTGCGACCGCATTCCACAATGGCGCTCCAAGGGGTCTTTGCATTGATGCTCGTGAATGCACTTGCGATCGTCATTCCCTTGGAAATTCGGAAGGCACTTAAAGAATTGCAAGTGACATTCACCATGGATAGCCTGATCTATCATGCTGGATTCGTGGTCGTCATGGCCAGTATTATGTGGGCAATTCGGTTGTATTCGCGTATGCGGCTATTCGGCGTGGGTCGGTTTGTGGAGTTTGATTTAAAACAAAAAATATTTGAACATTTACTACGTCTCGAACCCTCTTATTTTGCCAGCAATACTATAGGAGATCTAATCAACCGTGCCACTAGCGATGTCGATAGCATTCGTCGGCTGATGGGTTTTGCATTGCTCAGTACGGCGAATATTGTCTTTGCCTATGCGTTCACGCTTCCGGCCATGTTCTCATTGAATATTAGATTGAGTTTACTCGCGCTCAGTGTTTATCCATTGATGTTACTGGTCGTGAATTTGTTTAGTAATAAATTGCGAGTTCAGCAACAGGAAGTTCAGGAATCACTGTCTAATTTAAGTGAATTGATTCAAGAAGATCTCAGCGGCATTGCATTGATTAAAATATATGCCCAAGAGGAGAATGAACGTCGTGCATTTGATGAGATGAATGAAACATTATTTGATGTGAGTTTACGATCGGCCCAAACCCGCACATTTTTGTTTCCACTCTTATCGGTCTTGGCCTATGGAAGCACATTAATTATCTTATGGTTTGGTGGCCCAGCCATTCAAAAGGGTGAAATTGGGCTTGAAGATTTGATTCCCCTATTGATTTTTGTAGGCCAATTGGCATTCCCCACCGCACTAATGGGATTCACAATTACCGCCTATCAACGCGGCACGGTCAGCCTCGATCGGATTGAAGCCATTCTATCCGTTGAACCCAAAATCAAAGATGCTGATGATGCCGTTGT
>JAYUEU010000298.1:0-3486 GCA_043739065.1 Synechococcales cyanobacterium
CACTTTCAGAAAGGACTTGGCTTCATGAATCCCCGTCGTAGTCCCAATCCGGGTGCGAAGGTGATTTTGGCTAGTGATGACATGCTAAAGGGGATTTTAAGTAAAAAACAGGTGGGAGAAGCGGGTTCGGCCCATATTGGTTCTATTTTGCTGCGGGGTGCAAATGCGGTGCCCGTGGCGATCGATGTTAAGGAATTAGTCAGTACCCACATGGCAATTTTGGCGGGAACAGGATCGGGGAAATCTTACACGGCGGGTGTACTGATTGAAGAACTGATGGCTCCGCAGAATCGGGCAGCCGTCTTAATATTTGATCCCCATGGCGAATATGGCACGCTTCAGGAAATGCAAACCAACGATCGTTTTTTTGATCCCAGTGATGGTTACCAACCTAAGGTCAAGATGATGACCCCAGAGCATATTCGCATTCGGTTGTCATCGCTTGATTATTACGATTTGCTGATGTTGTTGCCCGGAATGAGTGAGCGGCAACAGGCGATCTTGAATAAGGCATTTCGGATTTTGCACCGTCATCGTAAAGGTGAGGCGAGATGGAGTGTGCAAGATCTGATTGCAGCGGTGCGGGAGGCGGATACCCAAGTGGATGATGAGGGCAATGAAAAAATGGGGTCGTCGGTTCAGGCGTTGGAATGGAAGTTGGAAGGACTGGAACGATCGCAATATTTCCACACCTTTGAACATACGGTCGCGCCTCGAGATTTGTTTCAGCCCGGTCAGGTGACGGTGTTGCAGATGAATGAAATTTCCCAGGAAGAACAACAGGTGATTTGTGCAGCGGTGCTGCGGCAAACTAACCAAGCGCGAATGAACACGGCCCGCGAAAAAATTCAGCCGGGAGATGAGAGTTACTTACCCTATCCGGTTTTTATGTTGATTGAAGAGGCCCATCGGTTTGCCCCAGCCCATGAACCATCGCGATGTAAGCAGATTTTACGGACTATTCTGAGTGAAGGGAGAAAATTTGGGATGGGGGTGGGATTAATTACGCAGCGCCCAGGGAAAATTGATGCTGATGTGCTGTCCCAGTGCATGAGTCAGTTCATTATGCGGATTATTAATCCGGTAGACCAAGATAGTTTGAAGTATGGCGTTGAGGCGGCGGGACGAGATTTGCTCAAAGAGTTACCCGCGCTAACTAAAGGACAGGTAATTGTGTCAGGGGCTTGTGTGAATACGCCGATTTTGTGCAAGGTTCGATCGCGCTGGACGAAACATGGTGGCGAAACGATGGATGCGCCGAGTGAATGGCTCAAATATTTTCAAACCCATCGTCAAGATAGTCGGGCGATGGATCAAGCTCCGGTCTCGATTCCCAATAGCCGATCGTCGTCTGAACCCCGTAAAAAAGGTCGCAGTGTAGACTAGGGTCGCGGGAGGGTTGACGTTATTTTGCTTTGGTCAATGCCGCTGTTTGGTTGTTTTTATAACGAGTAGTCCGGTCTTGGGCGATCGTGTAGTTTTTGTCGTTGGAAGGAACTTGGGCCATTAGCTCTGATGCTTTACCCCATTTGTCTGCGATCTCCTGCCAATCTGTGGGCGTTTGGGCTTTACTTCCTAATGCAGCACTTTCTTCTGCAAGACGAACAGCCGTCGCGAAGCTTTCTGAATTATCTGTCGGCTTTGATTCGGGTGGCTTTGATTCCGATACCTTCGATTCAGGTGGCTTTGACTCAGATGGATTTGATTCGGACTTAGCTAAATTACTAGTTATCGAGGCGGTTTCGCTGGGTTTATTGATTAGGCTAAAAACTCCCCAGCCCAGCAAAAGTAGGACAGTGGTCGCTCCAATCCCTCCGATAATTCCACGCCAAAATTGTTTTTTTTCCCGTTGTTGACGAGCCGAGGGACCACCAATTTGTTGATCCGATCGGTTAGCCATGGACTCTTGAACATCTTCTATCATGGTCTTGATAAAGTTAGGCCGCACCAAATTCACTTCTTTATACCAAAGGAGCTTTTCTGGCTCTCGGCTAATTTCGTCCAGCCATAAAAGCTGCTGCTCACGGACAATCCGGCTATTGATATTGACCCGGCGCACTCCACGAGGAGCAAGTAATTCGAGAATATTTTTAATACGGTCGGGCAACGTGTCTTGATTAAGTTGAGCGGGAGTATCGCCCTCACACAGAAGCTGTAATACACCACCGTCATAAACGGCCCGCGTCCGCACCCCTAAGTCCGAAAGTTCCTGGTTTAGGACTTGAATAATCGCCGCAACGCTTCCTTGGTGGGCTTGCTTGCGAATATCATTAGCAGGGTTAGTGACGGTAGACATGATGGATTAAGAACGAAGGTCCGAGATTCTACCCCTCATCTAAGCACAACTTTTTACATTCAATACCCTCAAATTACTAAATTTCTGATTTAGACTCTGATTTAAATGTTGCCTAATTAGTCGTCCATTTAATCGTCCATTAAGTGTTAATCATCCATTAAGTGACGATAATCGTTAAATCGTCGAATTTGCCAGAGATCCGTGTTTAGGCGATTCTCATTTTGTAGCTGCCACCGATCGCGATCGATCCAAAACTCAAACATCGCAGTATTGTGAGACGAAATCCGCCACGATCGGTCCATGCCCAAAAGCTCTGCAATCAGGTGTGGCAGAAAACCACTGTGGCTGACGATCCATAACTTATCGTTATTTTTATGGCGGTTGAGAATTTTGCATATAAAACGATGGGCACGATCGCGAATCTCCACCAATGATTCAGCTTCGGGCACCTGGATCCATTCCGGCGTTGATTCAAGCTTGGCACAGAGTTCGGGATGACGGGCTTTGGCTTCGACCCAGGTTAGTCCCTGAAAAATACCATTGTGGAATTCTCGCAGATCATCCATATAAGCAATGATGATTGGCTCTGGGTCTTCCGCGACGCTAATGCTATTGGTCCAATCTCGGATAAAGGCGGGCGATCGGTCTTGAAAGGGTGCTAGAGCAATTTTGGTGGTTTGCAGCGTCCGTCTGAGGGGACTGCTGTAAATATGGGATGGAGTCCAACCTTCGCGCAGGAGAATCTGTCCAAGCTTTTCCGCTTGCTGTTGACCTTTTTCCGTTAAGGGATATTCACCTTGACCTTGCATCCGTTTTTCAATATTGCCTGTGGACTCAGCATGACGAATGAAAAGCAGTTTAAGAAATTGCATAACCGAGTACCAAAACGGCTGGAGAAAGGGCTATATTTATTTAGAAATTAAGTCATCCATAAAAATCAGTCATCGATCGGTTTACAATGGACTCAGAACCGAGAGAACTACTGAAATACATCCAGCGTAACTTTCTATGATGACCATTCTAAAGTCTACGACTCGACATATTCATATTTTTACCGCAGAAATTCAGGATAGTGAACTGATTCCCAGTGACACTGTGTTGACCATGGATGTCGATCCGGATAACGAGTTTGTCTGGTCTACGGATGCCTTACAAAAGGTATATCAGAAATTTGATGAACTAGTAGAGTC
>JAYUEU010000299.1:0-6316 GCA_043739065.1 Synechococcales cyanobacterium
GCTTGTAAAAACAAACCGACCAATACCGCAATCACTAACGCACCTAGTTTTTTAAAGGGTTCAAATCCTTCCAATGCTATTGTTTGTGCTACAATTCCAAAGACTGCCAAGGGAACCCAATTAATCACCCAATGCAAAATTCCAATTACTGAGTCAAATAAGATCGAAATGGTTTGCTCGATCGGTTTATAGTCCGTCAAACCTTTTTCTATTTGTTTGGCTTTGATACCGCGCAGAATAATACCAAAGGCCAACGCGACAAAAATCAACTGCAATACATTGTTGTCAACGAGTGGCTTCACAACTGAATCCGGCACCATATCATTCAGTAAGCCCCAAGGATCCAATGACTTGCCGAGACTTTGAGATGATGATGGTGCTACTGCAACCTTGCCCCAATGACCGGGCTGCATGACATTCGCCACACCCAACCCAATGGCGATCGCTGCAACTGTATTGGTAATCAATAGTAGACTTAGTTTTCGACCGGACTTCCCTGGAATAGATGCCGTCATAAAGGAATGCAACACGGCCAGCAAAATCAATGGAGTTGCTAGGGTTCGCAGTGCCTTCAAAATTAAGCTCGATGGCAGCGCTAACTGAGCAATCATAGTTCGCATCTCGGGACTTACGTTGCCAGCACCTAAGGCAATTCCTAGGACGACAGCAAACCCTAAGGCAATTACAATTTGAAGATAAAGCGGAATTGATCGGACGTATTTTAGAAACTTGCCCATGGGAATTGACCTAAAATGAATGAATGAAAAATAATCGAGATTTGCATAATACCAGCGTCATCGCACAGATAGACTGAGTGTAGGGTCTGAATGCAGATTCGATCGACTCCATTCCTTTCTATTTTAATATCCTTGTCCAAAAAATAATGTCTCTACCTAAATGCAAGTTCTGACTTTGGTTTTGAATACTGCTCAGTTTTTAACAGACATTACCAAAGCCCTTGCCTGATTGTGTGTTTCTGGTTTTCTTCTGCGACTTTTCTCCTCGGATGGCAGTATTTAGATCCGATCGCCTAATTTCCCTCATCATCTTGTTCGTTGTTGTAGCGCCGCCCTCATTCACAATTAAAGAATCACTTATATTAAGCGTCCAAAATCTGAATAATAGTTCGATAACGGGTATTTTCTCGCAAAAAACTTGAATATCTTGCAAACTGTCTATCTCTTTAGCAACGTCTTCAGAGTCAGAAAAGATGAAGATCGCCGTTTTTTCTCCAACAGATTGTGTACGATGGATAAGGGTACTTTTAACCCAAGCGCCTGATACATCTTGAATTAAGTAGTAATGAGAATGCCTAAGATTTGCGTTAATCCATTGGGCTAGAGCGATCGCAACATTCTCAACAAGCTGCTTTGTTCCATCATCTGCTGGAGCATCATTAACTAGTGCCTTAATTTGTGATGTCAAATCCATCCTTATCTACCATTTATTACTCGTATTACTCGTGTATTGGTTATACACCGTTTAACTTAACCCCCGCCGTCACTTCTTTAAACCCCTTTCCAGACCTATTGCTGAGGGCCGTCTCTTGACCTACCAAACACTATCTACTGTGGGGGATGTCCAGAGCGTGGAGAATCCAATCTATCAGTTGCTGCTCGGGGAATTCAAACAAGCTACGACTAAATCTGAACGATTCTGTGGAGATGTAGCCCAGCGATTGAGTCAGGAAGTTGGGCGGATTTGTACTGAGAGTCAGCGAATTCAAGACTCTGGAGACGTCGATACTTGGGCTGTCACGTTAGCTCGCCATCGTCTGGATCAGTGCCTTCACTATTACAAACTCGGTTCAAAGCGGGGCCGGATCGATCTCCACAGTACCCTCAGCGCCATGGTTTACCGCTACATCACCGCCTCAAAAAGTAATCAAAGCTACCAAGCGCGACTCACTTTAATTGAGGATTTCTTACAAATTTTTTACATGGAAGCGCTCAATGCCTTCCGACGTGAAACCCAACTTGGGCCTCAATATCAACCCCGATCGCTCCTGCAATTGGCCGAATATATGGCCTTTACCGAGCGCTATGCAAAACGCCGAATTCCGTTGCCCGGTCGTCGCAATCAACAACTGATTATCCTCCGTGCCCAGACGTTTTCTCGACAGCAACCCAATGAGACCCTAGTTGATATTGAGCGGGCGGCAGATGGTAGCCTAAATGAAGGTGAAGATGCCATTAGTCTCACGTCGATTAAGCAATTGCGTGAATTGATGGTGTCCCAAGAGCCAGAGCCTGCGGAAGACGGCCTGCGAGAAACAGTTGTGCGTGAGTTAATTGCCTATCTAGAAGAACGTAAACAGCAGGATTGTATTGATTATTTTGCGCTGCGGCTTCAAGATTTTCCCGCCAACGAAATCGAGGCGATCTTAGGACTAACGCCTAGGCAGCGGGATTACTTACAGCAGCGGTTTAGGTATCATTTGGTCCGGTTTACCTTTACTCATCGTTGGGAGCTGGTGCATCAGTGGCTTGAAGTTGATCTAGATCATCATTTGGGCTTGTCTAAAGTTCAGTGGGATACTTTTAACAAAGAAATAACTGCTCAACAGCGCAAAATTTTGGCCCTAAAACAGGAGAAGCGATCGGATACAGATATTTCTAGCATTATTGGTTGTACACCAAATCAGTTGCAGAGGCGATGGTTTAAGCTTTTGGAACAAGCTTGGGATCTACGAAATTCTCAAGTATCCGGAGCAAGCTCAATACAGGACGAATAAGGACATATCACGATGGATTTTGACTCAGAAGATATTCAAAAAACCTTTTTAGATTTGATTCGCTCTTGGGATGCTGAATTAAAAGGCTCTTCGGCTGTGCCCCCGGTTGCGCCAAAGGGTGATGGTTCTGAGTCGATTTCGATCGTCCCCCCCGCAAACCGCGAGGAATTTACCCCGAATTCAGGAGATATACCTGCTGTGCAAGAGCATTTTGAAGCGTTATTAAAAAGTCGCCTTTCCCTAGAAATTGAACAAAATCTCCCCCTTTTTCCCTGGGAAGATGAAGTTCTGGAGTATCAGTCCGATTTGGCGGAAAGTCCAGAACTCGCTGGTTCTGTGTTGGGTAACGTATCGGGCTTGAGTAAGACGGGTTCGCTGTGGCTGGCGCAACTTCGTCGATTGACGACCCCTGTGGCCTTGCCAGAAGCGATGTTGGCGAGTCTTTTGGTGGCTTGTGAATCAATAGTGCAGACCTCGCTACGGGAAGGCGTGAAAGTGGTCAAGGTGGTGGAGTCGTTTTTCCCTGAAAACTTCCTGCAACTGAACGAATTGGCGGGCATTGTGATGATGTCTCCCGCACGTAATGGATATGCGAGTCTTCAATCTCGGTTGGGTGAACTAGACGTTCCGACGACCTATGAAGCGGCTAGCCCGACTCAACAAATGGTTCTTTCGCTTTTAGCGGCCCGTGAGATGATTGCTGCGTTAACGCTGACTTTGAAGGCGGGGGTAGGTTCGAGCCATCAGTGGATGACTGAAATTGGAGCATTGACGTTGCAGCTTGACTATCGTGTGGATGACGATGATGCAGTGCTTCACATTCAAGGTCAATTGCCCTCTGGCGGTAGTTTGTCGTTGGCCAATGGTCCCAGTCTGTCGATGGCTCAGCGGCCTGAAGCGGGCATGTTGAGTGTTGAACTTGCGGATTTGCGACCAATGCAGCCGTTGCAACTTGAGGTTCAGTTAGGATCGGATGATTCCATTGTGTTTGCTATTGTGTTGATGTCGTAGGTTGATATCTAGTAGATTGATGCCCTCGATCGGGGTTGAATAAGCGATAATGCAAGACTGTTCGACAGGATTTGATTGCTTATGTCGCTTCGATTTTTATCGCCATTCATGGCTCTTAAGCCTGCCTTTCAGCAACGGATTAAGTCTCGATCGGTTACTTCTCTCGAACCGCCAGAGGAGTCGATATGGTTGCGGGCTTTGGCGCAGTCGTTGGTGATTGTTGGGATTATTGCGACAGATATTGCGGCTGAAACCTCTTTGTGGATGTGGGCGATTCCGTTGAGTGTGTTGGGTGCGATGTGGAGCTGGCGGCAGCGTCATCGTCGAGCTATTGGGACAAAGTTTTTGTTGGCGATCGGGATGATTGCCGCGTTAATTTTCTTTTTCGTTCATTCCTTTGCCCGTCGTGAGACCAATGATTTGCGATTGGTTTTGGTCGAGTTGATGGTTCAAATTCAAGTGCTCCACAGTTTTGATTTGCCTCGGCGCAAAGACTTGGGCTATTCGATGATGATTGGGCTAATTTTATTGGGCGTGGCGAGTACGCTCAGTCAGACGATGGCGTTTGGTGGGATGTTGTTGATCTTTTTGGCGATCGCGTTGCCTGTCTTGATGTTGGATTATCGATCGCGTTTGGGGTTGCGATCGGACTTGTCGTTGAAGAATTTGTTTGAGCAGCCCAAAGTATTAAAGCAAAGTGCTGGAAAATTATTGGGATTGTTTGCGATTACGTTAGCGATCGGGCTAACCGTTTTTGCATTGATGCCGAGGTTGCCGGGATACCAATTGCGCAGTTTGCCCATGAGTGCTCCCATTGATACGCCCAAGATCTTTGATAATCAGCAGGTGACGAATCCGGGCTATTCCAAAAATGGCAATCAAGAGGGCGATCGGCTGGGTCGTAGACGCGGGACTTCGCCGCCGACGGGTGCAGGGCAAGTGGATGATGAGTTTTATTCAGGATTTGGCGATCGGATTAATCAGAATTTGCGGGGGACATTGAAGCCGAAGACGGTGATGCGGGTTCGATCTCAAGCTGAGGGATTTTGGCGGGTGCAGGCGTTCGATCGCTATACGGGGCAAGGTTGGGAGTTGTCTGATAATGACAAGACTAAAACCTTAAATCGAACAGGTTGGGCCTATCAATTTTATTTGCCAAGGAATACGACAATAGAGCGGACTAAGGAAGTAGTGCAGACCTATAGTATTTTATCGGAATTACCGAATTTAATCCCTGCATTGGCGACACCTCGGGAGTTGTTTTTTCCGACGCAGCAGGTGGCTTGGGATAGTCAATCGGGAATGCGTGCGCCTGTGCCATTGTCCGAAGGCTTGACGTATACCGTGATTTCGGAAGTGCCTTACCGCGATCGGGCCGAGCTACAAAAAGCAAAAAGTATAATTCCTGAGATCAAACCTAGATTGAATTCAAAGCTGAAATCTGACAAATCAAAATCTGCCGTAACTAATCTACCGAATCCTTATTTGCAAGTGCCGGAAAAATCACGGGCATTGTTGAAGCGAGAGGCCGATCGGTTGTTATCAATGGCGAGTAGTCCCATTACGTCTGACTACGAGAAGGCATTATATTTAACCCAGGCGATTAAGCAGCGCTATTCGTTGCAACAGGATTTGCCGTTTTTTGCAACGGATGAAGATCTGGCGACGGCGTTCCTGACGAAATACAAAGGGGGTTATCCCGATCATTTTTCAACAACGCTAGCGGTAATGCTTAGAAGTATCGGAATCTCAACGCGATTGACAACGGGATTTTTGCCGGGACAGTTCAATTCGTTTACTGGTATGTATGAAGTGAAGAATACCGATGCGTTTGCGTTGGTGGAAGTGTATTTCGATCGGTATGGTTGGTTTGCGTTTGATCCAATTCCTGGACATCCTCTCATTCCGCCGTCTGTTGAATCAGATCAGACGTTTACAGTATTGAAGCAGTTTTGGAATTGGGTTGCGGGCTGGATGCCGTCGCCTGTGATGGGAGTATTTCAGGGACTCTTTAATCTGTTGGGCAATCTCTTGGGTGGGATTGTGCGATTGTTTGCTCAGGGGATTTTAGGATGGTTGACGTTGTTGTTGGTTGGGACGAGTTTTGGGTTTGGGTTATGGATTTTGTGGCAACAGTTTAGGCAATTCAAACGCCGATCGCAATTGAAAAAGCTACCCAAAATGGAACAACTCTATCAGCAAATGACCGATTGGTTACAGGAGCAAGGTGTTAATCACCAGTCTGCATTAACGCCGTTTGAATATATTCACTACGCGCAAAGTACAGTACCGTTTTTACGATCGATTCAAGGTTATCAAATTTTGGATTCTATTGTGCATCACTATGTGGAATGGAAATATGGTGCAGTGGAGACTGATATTACAACGTTAGACCGATCGTTTTTACGATTACGACGATCGGTGCAACAACGATCGCTGCGAAAAATTTTGAGATTGGGAAAATAGTACTAAATCTTAGCGGTCTGAGCCGTTTCCCAAACTTGGCTGATTAGGGATTCTGTCCGATCGCGAAGCTCTGCAATAAACATGCCTTCATGATCATTGGCTGCA
>JAYUEU010000300.1:0-33910 GCA_043739065.1 Synechococcales cyanobacterium
GATTTGGACGTATTACAACAAATATTGAAAAAACGATATCAGCCATTCTTACAACAATCAGAGCAGTCAAAATTTGATAAAGTCCTTAAAAAATTGCATAAAAAACGTGCCCAAAGCTCTGTGCAATTGAAGGAACTGTTAAAGAGCGATCGCTATATTCATTTAAAGAAGTCCATACAGTCTTGGATCAGCGAACCCGTTTATACTCCGATCGGCTCCTTATCCGTTCTGCAAGTTTTACCTGATCTGTTATTGCCATTACTTTGCCAGATTTTTCTCCATCCCGGATGGCTGGTGGGAACAACTATACGAGATGGTAATGTGGCGCTGATAGAGAATCCTGCGGTATTGAATCAACAATGCTCACAATTCCGAGATTTGCTGCATGATTTACGGAAGAAAATGAAAGGTGTTCGCTATCAGGCAGAGTTTTTTTCAGGATTTTATGCCGCAGACTATTCACAGACAATTGAAGAATTTAAAACAATTCAAGATGTTTTGGGAGAACTTCAAGATCGCGTTGTCCTACGCCAGTTTCTAGAATCTACATTGAATGCGGATTTAGAAAAGGTGTTACCTACCGTAAACCAGATTCTTGAACAGGAGCAGTCAGCATTTTGGCAAAGCTGGCAGCCATTACAGGAACGTTATCTTGCTTTAGATTTTCGGCAGTCGATACGATCGTTACTCACAACACCCCTGGCACTTTAGGTTAAAGACGATCGGTCGCGGCTGAAGCAACTGTCCACTGCGTATGATAATCTTTTTTGGGGTTGAGGCGATGAATCTATCGGGAATAATATTGCAGGGTGCTATTCGGTAGTCAAAGATCATGTTTTAGAAAAAAAATAGAGGTGAAATCATAGCCAATTCGCCAATTGCTCAAGGCACAGATCATCTTATCCGTACAAATCTCAATATGAAAATCCCCCCTATTTATGATAACGAAACTAAGCGCTTGCAAGCCTTAGAGCGGTATCGTATTTTAGACACAGATGCAGAAGAAGCCTTCGATCATCTAACCCGTCTAGCAGCCTACATTTGCGGTACGCCCATTGCTCTGATCAGCTTAGTCGATCGCCAGCGCCAGTGGTTTAAGTCGAGAGTAGGCTTAGAGGTAACCGAAACACCCAGGAGTTCTGCCTTTTGTGCCCATGCTATTGCCGAGCAAGATCAATTATTAGTCATTCCTGATACCTTAGAGGATGAACGATTTGCCTCCAATCCCCTCGTCACATCGGACCCAAACATTCGGTTTTATGCAGGGACACCCCTAATCACTCCCGATGGCTATGCCTTAGGTACTCTTTGTGCGATCGATACTGTCCCCTGTAATTTGAGTCCCGAACAGTTAGAATACCTAAAAATGCTAGGCCAACAAGTTATTTCTCAGCTTGAATTAAGATTGCAAATGCAGCATCTCAAAGAGGCCCAAGCTCGGATGGTCCAAGCTGAAAAAATGTCCGCCTTAGGACAACTAGTGGCAGGTGTGGCCCATGAAATCAATAATCCTGTGACGTTCATTCATGGCAATATTAGTTATCTGAATACTTATACTCAAGAATTGCTGAGCTTGGTTCAAGCCTATCAAAAACATGTTATTCAGCCACCCCCAGCAATCCAGGCTCAACTCAACGAGATCGATCTCGACTTTATCAGCAAAGACTCGCTCAAAATTTTGCAATCTATGCAAGTGGGCACCAATCGAATTCGTGAAATTATTCTATCGCTCCGTACTTTTTCCAACCTTGATGAAGCTGAATTCAAAGCTGTAGATCTTCACGAAGGCATTAATAGTACATTGTTGCTTTTGCAATATCGTATGCAAGCCAGAGATGATCATTCGGCAATTAGAATTATCAGGGAATACGGAGATTTACCTCTGGTTCGATGCTATCCGGGACAAATGAACCAAGCATTGATGCATCTGCTAAGTAATGCGATCGATGCCTTGGAAGAAACAGGCCAAAAACAAAGTTTAAAGTCTGATCAAGATAGCGTAAATACGATTTGGATTCATACCGAGATGGTTGATGGAAATCATATCAGAATTACCATCGCTGATAATGGGATTGGGATTCCAGAAGATATCCAATCGCGCATTTTTGATCCTTTCTTTACGACCAAGTCGATCGGCCAAGGCACAGGCTTAGGGCTGTCGATCAGCTATCAAATCATTACCCAAAAACATCAAGGTAAATTGCACTGTGATTCGACAGTAGGAGAAGGGACAAAGTTTTGCATTGAGATTCCAGTTAGGTAGTCGTTTCTTTAATTCTCCATTCTCTCATCCCCGCTAATTCTCCGCTAAAATGTACGATCGCCAGATCTGTTATGAGGTCTGCACTATCAGCGATCGTATCTGCTTTTCAGGTGACTAGCTAGTTTATCAAATATCACCCGCAGTATTTGAAAGGGGATGAGAAGGGGGAGTCGTAGAATTTTCTCGATCGGCTTGCTAGGTGGTCAAATTTCTGAGTTGATTTTGATAGAACTTCGATAACAATTTTTGGATGATAGTTATAGTTCTTATCGCCTAGTCGATCGGCTATCATGTAGTTAGAAATCTGTGTTTCTATAGTGGCTGACGATCGAACATACCTTAAAGTATAGTCCTTTACCTTTTCTTAATTACTATGCGTATCGCAGATTTACATCGCTTTAACTTAGATGCGTTTATCGTTCTCAAGGGTATTTTGACATTAGCAAAAGATCCCACTCAGACTGAATCTGTCTACGATATCGAAGATGGAATGAAACATAGTGAAGCAATGGTTTTGGCAACTCAACATATGTTGTCCGAGCCAGAGATTGCAGCACTAGCTCAGGAAAAATATCTAGCTCCCATACCGGATATCGATCGATTGCTACAATGTCCTCCGGGTTCTCTGGGTCATACCTATGCGACCTATATTAGTAGTTCTGGCTTTGATCCGGCTTTTTATCGATCGATGTCGGTTGATGATGATACTAGTTATTTACTTCTCCGCTTGCGTCAAACTCATGACATTTGGCACGTCATCACGGGTTTCTCGACCGATGTTCCTGGAGAGCTAGGTTTAAAAGCCTTTGAACTCGCCCAAACACGGCGGACGATGGCCGGAATCTTAATCGCTGGCGGGTTTCTCAAATGTTTGCTTCAGACCCCGACAGAGCTTGATATATTGCTCGATAATCTTGCACGAGGCTATCGGATGGGAACCCAAGCAAAATCGTTATTAGCTCAAAAATGGGAACTAGCTTGGGATAAATCTTTGGTCGATTGGCGATCGGAGTTAAAGATCAATAGTTAAGTTTTAGATTGATTTAGGAATGACGATCGACTCTTCGGACACTAGGTGAGAACAATATCAATCAAGCTTGTAACTTAGATGTATAAGTAAGAATGCTGGTACTCGTTTCTCCAAACCGGGGAGTTCTTTGCCTGCGCTGCTGTTATTGGTCTGCTGCCCTATGTCTGCTACTCCCAAAAGTCTTCAGAAGTTTGTATTGTCTTGTCAGGGATTGAAGGACGAGAAGAGTGATTCACAGACATTCTTAAATCGGTTCTTTCAGGCGTTTGGGTATGCGGATGCGATCGAGGCGGGGGCGACGTTTGAGGCGAGGGTGAAGAAGGGCAGTAAGAAGGGGAATATGGGGTTTGCGGATTTGTCTTGGCAGCCTCATTTGTTGATTGAGATGAAGAAGGGTGGTGAGGATCTGAGTAAGCACTATGCTCAAGCGGTGACGTATTGGCAGAAGTTGCTATGTCCGACGTATATGATTCTGTGTAATTTTGATGAGTTTTGGATTTACAACTTTAAGAAGCAGTCGGATGAGCCGATCGAGAAGATTCCTTTAGCGCGTTTGGCTGAACGGGTTGGGGCGTTTGCGTTCATGAATCCTGAACTCGGTCGTGCGCCTGTTTTTAATAATAATTTGATAGAGGTGACGGAGAAGGCGGCGGGGCGGATGGGGCAATTGCTGACGATGTTGATTGAACGGAAGCGGGAACCGATCGAGGCTCAGGTGGCACAGCGGTTTGTTTTGCAATGTGTGTTGGCGATGTTTGCGGAGGATCGGAAGTTGTTGCCGTCGGATTTGTTTATTGGGTTGGTGCGGGATTGTTTGGACCGATCGCGTTTGGGGCAACCGTCGAATACGTATGATATTTTGGGCGGTTTGTTTGGGGCGATGAATCGATCGGGGATTACGCCTACGGGTTTGTATAAGGGGGTGGATTATTTTAATGGGGGTTTGTTTCGGGAGGTGAATCCGATCGAGTTGACGGTGAAGGAGTTGGAGTTGCTTGAGGCGGCGGCTTGTCAGGATTGGAAGGCGGTGCGTCCTTCGATTTTTGGGAATATTTTTGAGTCGGCGATCGGGAAGAGCAATAGTAAGGAACGTCATGCCCAGGGGATTCATTTTACGTCTGAGGAGGACATTCTGAAGATTGTGCGTCCTACTATTACGCGGTTTTGGGAGGAGAAGATTGAGGGGGCGGTGGTGTTGGCGGATTTGTATGATTTGCAGGCGGAGATGCGAAATTATAAGGTGCTTGATCCGGCTTGTGGGTCGGGGAATTTCTTGTATATGGCGTATTTGGAGTTGAAGCGGTTGGAGAAGGTGTTGCAGGATAAGGTGGATGCGCGGCGGAAGTCGGAGAGTGGGACGCAGATGAGTATTGGGTTTGTGACTCCGCAGCAGTTTTATGGGATGGATACGAATGCGTTTGCGGTGGAGTTGGCGCGGGTGACGCTGATGATTGCGCGGAAGGTGGCGATCGATGTTTGTGGGATTGTTGATCAGCCTGCGTTGCCGTTGGATACGTTGGATGAAAATATTGTTTGTACGGATGCGTTGTTTACGGAATGGGTGAAGGCAGATGCGATCGTTGGAAATCCGCCGTTTTTAGGTGGAAAACATATGCGAATGTATTTGGGGGATGAGTATGTCGATAAGATTGTTAGGCGATTTCCTGACATTAAGGATTCTGTTGATTTCTGCTCTTATTGGTTTCGTCTAGCTCATAACAGAATTGGAGGAAATGGACGAGTCGGATTGGTTGGAACAAATTCGATTAGTCAAGGATTGAGCCGAAAAGCTGCCCTTGATTATATTGTTCAAAATGATGGGTATATTCAAGACGCAATTTCTACACAGCCCTGGTCTGGTGAGGCAAAAGTCCATGTAAGTATTGTGAATTGGAGTCGGCAGCAACCGGAAAAAATTTATCTGAATAACAGTCTTGTTCGCAGAATAAATTCTTCTTTAACTGACTCAATTGAAGTTATACACGCAACCCACTTGTTAGCAAATATGACAACAAGTTTTATTGGCATTCAGCCTACGGGAATGGGATTTCTAGTCGATGAACAACAGGTGAACTTGTGGCTCAGGGCGGATTCTAAAAATAAAGATGTGCTTAAACTATTTTCAATGGGAGCAAATTTAGCGAAAAATCCGCATGGTAAGCCAGATCGTTGGATTATTGACTTTAACGATATGAGTCTTGAAGATTCAAGTGAATATAAGTTGCCATTCGAGCATGTTAAAAAATATGTCAAGCCAGAACGTGATATTAATCGAGATTCAAGAGCTAGAAGCCTTTGGTGGAAGTTTTTACGTCCTCGTCCTGCAATGAGATCTGCTATTTCTAATCTCTCTTCCTATTTTACTGTGCCGAGAGTTGCAAAGTGGGCTATTTTTATGTCACTTCCAGTGAATTGGCTCCCTGGGGATAAGTCAGTAGTAGTTGCCTCAGAAGATTTTTATGTTTTGGGCGTGTTACTCTCCAGTGTCCACAGAACATGGATGCACGCTCAGAAATCTACTTTGAAAGGAGATATTGCATACACTCCGAGCACCTGTTTTGAAACCTTCCCGTTCCCCCAAACCCCAGCCCCCAAGCTCATCGCCAGCATCCGCGCCACCGCCCAAGAACTCCACGACTACCGCAGCACCCAAATGGAACGCAAACAATGGGGCATCACCAAACTCTACAACGAATATTTCCACGAACCTACCAGCCAACTCTTCAAGCTCCACGCCCAACTCGACAAACTCGTCCTCCAAGCCTATGGTTTCAAACCAAACGATGACCTACTCGAAAAACTGCTCAATCTCAATTTAGAACTAGCCGAAAAAGAGAAGAATGGAGTTGCGATCGTAGGTCCATGGGCACCGGGGGAGAATTGAGGAGATTTAAATTAGGATCAGCTTTTCTGCCTCGCAGCCACTTTGAAAACTAGACCACACCCGATCGAAGAATCTAAATTTTCCCTATAGCGTATAGAGATAAGCCCAACCCAGAGATTTTAGGATAGAACGATCGATGTTCAACAAAATTCGCAATCTAATTCGGCGATTCTTTCGCAAATCCACCACGCTCAATCGTCAATCCTTGAATGTGCCGAGTCTGATTGTGATTGTATTCGTGGATATTTTCATCCTCGCGAACGTCTTCTTCGGCCTGAATGATATTAGTAGTTGGCATCTCAGCCCCGACCAAGCCAATCCCTGCTACAACCAATGGCAGACCTACCGAGAATCGCAGAATGCAGGCAAAGATTACGCCATAGTAAGTCAATCGATCGTATCCTCTGATGGAATTTCGGATTATGGGACAACTTCAAACACAGTAGAGGCACCATCCCCAAATAATCCACCGAATCGCAGCAGCCTTCGCGACAGCTATCAACGCAATCAAATCAATCATATCGGACAAGTATCACCTCAATGTCTCGACTATGCAGGCGTACAAGATGCTGTGCGAACTCCCGAAAACCGGAAAGCTGTAGCAACGATCGACACCAAACTCGAAAAAATCAGCAACCTCGAACAGACGAACCGCAGCATCCGTAGCCAATACGATTCCACCCTACTCGAAAAAGTAGCAGGCCAACCCCGCAATCAATCAATCAATAGCATCAGCGCCGAACAAGCCAAACAAAAAACCGATACTAACAGCGCCACAATTAGCCAACTTAAACAAGACATTACCGAACTCAAACAAACCCTACTCACCCAACCTGTAGCCCAAACACTACTAGCTTATTTAAACAATTCTGCCAAATTTGAAACGATCGCAGCTCAATATCGCCACGACTCCTTCTGGTACCCAAGCATTCAACTCGGTTTACAGGCATTATTTCTATTGCCATTAATCCTGATTTCCTACGCCATTCATCGTTTTGCTATACGTAAGAACTATGCATTGGTTGCATTGATCACTTGGCATTTGTTGATTATTGCGACAATTCCAGCCCTACTAAAACTGTTTGAATTTTTACAAGTCGGCGTACTCTTCCAGTGGATTGCAACCGCGATCGGGAGCGTCTTCGGCAACCTATTATTTTTGGTTTCCTACTCTCAAATTGTGCTGATTCCCTTAGTTGGATTTGGTTTAATCAAGCTTATCCAACGCCTAAGTAAACGCGTAGCCAAAGCTCAAACAGACGCAACCAACAGAATCGCCCAATCTCGTTGTCTACGCTGTGCCACAAAAATCGGACCCAACGATGCCTACTGTGCCCACTGTGGCTATCAGCAATATGACGAATGTCCTAGTTGTCATGTGATGACCCATCGGCAGATGCCCCACTGCACCCACTGTGGATCCCTAACGCAGTTTGATCCGGAATTGCACGAGAATTAAAGCGCCAGAATTAACGTTAAAACACGACCTTCCTAGATTGATCTGTCTGTAAATTAAGGAAAGACAATCTTGGGAGTCCGTGCATGTTCTAAGAAAATAAAAGCCGCCGATTTCAACACACTTTCAGAATTTTCGGCAGATACCCAAAGATGATTTTCCTCGATATCAGCAAACATTTCCGCCGTATTTTTATAGCGCGAATACCAGGAGAACTGTAAGTTGAGCGGAATACTCTGAAACTCTTCCCAGAGCTAATCACAGAGTTCTACGATCGTTACCTCAGAAACTTCCGCCGGATCGCTTTCCAGGTAGAGTTTAGCAAGGGTTTCGACTTTGGATTTTTTGCGATCGTTGAAGTAGTTTTCATAGTTTGGATTACTCTGCTTTTTAGTAGATCATTCATATCTTAACGAGGTAATGTTTGATTTCGGGGTTGATTTGATGAACTTCGCTAAACAAGATAGAAAACGTTGTATTACTTTTCAGTTTTACTATGATCTCGTAACTGTGGGCTTAGTTAGAAACTTCAATGGCCATGCATAACCACCGGGACGCGACATTTCCACCTTCTCCAGCCAACAATAATTCATTAATGGAGAGATTAGTACAAGACAATCCGATCGCATTCGTAAGTACCTAAAGCAATCAGAAACAGGTCAATTCTGGTAGATTCTACGCCAAGTTTAAGGAAGTTATGCAGGCGATCGGGTCTTCAACCGCAATGCCTCAAGCGGGAGCAAGCCCTCATAATTTAGCTGCATAAAGAAATATTTTCATTGGACCAGTAAGAGCAAAGGGTTTCACGACGATCGCAGATGAGTCAACAGCCGATAGGCAAGCAGATATATGCGATCGTTGACGACAAGTCATAACTTTGTCTTAACTTTACCTTAATTTCATATGAAGACTGCTATAAGTGTTTTAACCTAAATCACATTTCCTGTTTCCTCACGATCGTCATAAACATATGCAACACCGGATAAGTCCTATTTTATAGGTGCAACCATCTGAGCCAAGCTTTATAAGTGGCTTTACCCGTTTTCCCATATGAGTCAATATTCTTTAGCGCATCAAAACTTGGTGCACTTCAGATTTGAATTTGTAAATCAATAGTTTTAAAGTGAACTCCTATGTTTTTATTTGATTCTTTCATTATCTCTTTATTTCATCAAATCTCAGTTCAATTTCCTCAACTGTCGCCTCTAATTGCATTTATCGGTAGCAACAATTTATTTAAAGGTGCTGTAATTGCAGCAATTATTTGGTGGCTATGGTTCAAGCCAAGCAAGATGATTGAACTAACGCGAGACAAGATAATTTCTACAGTAGTCTTCAGTGGAATATCAATTGTTTTAGCTAGAGTATTAACCCACTTGTTGCCTTTTAGAGTCAGACCTTTTTCAAATCCAGAAGTTGGACTTACTTTTCCTTCTGGTCAGGAAGCGTTGGAGTCGTGGAGTTCCTTCCCTAGCGATCATGCAATTTTGTTTTTTTCTTTAGCTACAGGTGTTTATCTCTGTTCACGCTCTCTAGGAACTCTTGCGTTTTTTCATGCAATTGTATTTGTGTGTTTACCCCGCATTTATTTGGGATTGCATTATCCTACGGACATTCTTGCTGGTGCTCTGATTGGTATAGGTATGGGATTGCTAGCAAATAGACCGGCAGTACGTCATTTTATTGTCAAGCCTATAAATCTTATAATGAAAAAAAATCCGAGCCTTTTCTATATAAGTTCTTTTCTCATAACATATCAAATTGCTGAAATGTTTGACTCTTCGCGTGCTCTTCTTGGATTTATAGTTAAATTGCACTAAATCTGTTGCAGAATAGAAGCAAGGATTAGAGGCCATTTTACAGGGCAAACGCATACAATCCGTAAAATCTCAATAAAGGCTTATTCTGCCTACCTTAATGAAACTGATAGCAATAAGCACAAATTATTGCTATCAGTTTAGTGTGTGGAAAGGTTGACTTCCGGTGTTGCTGATTTATGGAATGAAGAGATGTCTCTAAATACCGGAAAATCGTTCTGAAAATCTAGTTCTCATCCCGTGAATCAGCAATGCCAAGAATGTCTTCTATGTGTTGCTCAAAGTTGGATAATCCGTGTATCCCTCTGCACCTTGAGAATAGTACGTTGATGTATCGGGTTCATTGAGCGGAGCACCGAGTTTAATCCGTTCTGGCAGATCGGGATTCGCCAGAAAACTAGAACCAAAGGCAACCGCATCAACCTGTCCCGCATCAATAGCAGCAGTCGCTTCCTCAGCGGTATATCCCATATTGCCGATCAATACTCCCTTATAGTTCGCACGGATCGGAGTCAAAATATCCCCGTGCTGCTTTTGGGCAAAATCGCTTCGCATCACATGAAGATAAGCAAGATTGTAATCATTGAGTTTAGTGGCCAACCAGCTAGACAGTCCGATCGGATCGCTATCAACCATACTGTTGAAACTATTGAGCGGCGAGATCCGCAACCCAACCCGATCGCTACCCAATACATCAGAGGCGGCGGCAATCACTTCAAGCATCAACCGCGCTCGGTTATCGATCGATCCCCCGTAGTCTCCCGTCCGATGATTCGAGCCATCCCGAAGGAACTCATCCAACAAATAACCATTTGCACCATGAATTTCTACACCATCAAACCCTGCATCTTTTGCGTTTTTCGCCGCCTGCCTAAAACCATCTACAATGCCGGGAAGTTGGTCATCGTGCAGTTCAAGCGGCATCACGTAAGGCTTTTTGCCTTCTGGAGTACGGACTTCATCATCTGTGATTGCGATCGGACTAGGCGCAACGGGCTGCTGACCATTGTTGAGTAGGGGATGACAAGCCCGACCACCATGCCAAATTTGTAGAAAAATCTGACCACCAGCGGCATGAACCGCATCTGTCGTTTTCCGCCATCCCTCGACTTGGGCATCGGAGTAGATTCCTGGTTCGTGCCAGAATGCCGAGTTCCCGGCCATCACCATCGTTGCTTCAGCGATAATGAGTCCAGCACTTGCTCGTTGGGCATAATATTCCGCCATCAACGTAGTGGGTAAATGCCCATCATCGGCACGAGAGCGAGTGAGCGGAGCCATCAGAATTCGATTGGGGAGTGTTAGAGCGCCCATCTGAAGAGGCTGGAAAAGAGTATGCATAACTTAAATTTTCGCTTTGGTTTAAGTAAATTAGAGATCCATTAAAGATTGTCTCATTTTTTGATAGATTCCGTCTGTATCCCAGTTACCTCACGCAAAGCGATCGCGATCGAACCTACGACGTTCCTATTCAAATCTATTCAAGATAGGATTAAAGGCCCTGTTGTAAGTTGCGGTAAATAGATAATCTCATTATTTACTTGAGTCTGAAAAACGAGAATGAATCATAGAGTTCATCGTTGATTCAATTCCCTACTTTTGTAGTTCGATCGCACCACAGACAACGATACTCAAACTGAGGCAGATGCAGAGATCGATCGGCGATAGCGATATGGTCTGGAACACAACTTGCAAAACTGGAATATAGATCACCGCCATCTGTAACCCAATCGTCAGAATAACGGCTCCCAATAGTGGTTTGTTTGAAAATAAACCAATCCGCCATAGAGAATCCCGATCGGATCGCATGGTTTCAGCCATTCCCACCCGTGATAAAGCGAGAGTTGTAAATATCATGGTTTGCCAGATCGCTTGCCCGCTAGACCAATAGAAATAGCCAACAGCGAGTAAAATTAATCCGAGAAACAGTCCGATCCAAATTATTCCTCGACCCACACCTCGATCAAAAATACTCTCATCAGGATGACGTGGGGGAAGACGCATGATCTCTCGTTCCGCAGGTTCCACACTCAAAGCAAGCGCAAGAAGTCCGTCGGCCAATAGATTAATCCACAGAATTTGCAGCGGGAGCAGTGGCAGCGGCATTCCCAACAATGGGCCTAGCAAGATGAGCCAGAGTTCGCCTGCATTCCCCGTTAAGGTGTACTTAATAAATTTGCGAATGTTGTCATAGATGACGCGCCCTTCCTTAGTTGCCGCGACAATGGTTGCAAAGTTATCGTCGAGCAATACCATGTCTGCCGCTTCCTTTGTCACATCAGTGCCAGTAATGCCCATCGCAATACCAATATCCGCTTGCTTTAATGCAGGGGCATCATTCACACCATCCCCTGTCATCGCTACGATATGTCCATGGGTTTGTAATGCTTTTACAATATCCAACTTGTTTTGCGGCGAAACGCGGGCATAAAGCGCGATCGTTGCAACTTTCTCGGCCAGTGCAGCGCTAGATAGTTTAGAGATTTCCGGTCCAGTGAGAATGCGATCGTTCGGCACAATCCCTAATTCACGGGCGATCGATTGGGCGGTGAGGGGATTATCGCCGGTGATCATTACGGTGCGAATCCCAGCATCTTGGCAGGTTAGAATCGCTTCCTTCACTTCGGGCCGCACGGGATCAATCATCCCCACCATTCCAATGAAGATGAGATCTTGTTCCAGCGGCGCTTCATCGACATTACAACAATTAACGGGCGGCACCGCGATCGGGCGAAACGCTAATCCTAAGATACGCATCCCATTGCTGGCTAACTGGTCATTGGCCGCGAGAATCTTTTGGCGTGATTGCTCATCGATCGGCATTGCTTGTCCATCCACCCAAATCTGAGTAGACACGTCTAGTAAACTGGCCACACTTCCTTTGGTAAACGCAATACAAGCGCTACCCTCCACAAACTCGGAGATCACTTGTTTTAGCGCCTCTGGCATTGACGTTGCGATCGGGGGAAGGGTATGAACCGTTGTCATCCGTTTGCGTTCTGCCTCGAAGGGCTGTTCTGCAATACGAGGCAACGATCGTTCTATATGTGATTTCCATAGTCCCGCTTGAGCCGCAGCTATCACCAATGCCCCTTCTGTGGGATCGCCGACAGCATGGAACTGCTGAGGTAGGTCAGGATTGGGTTCTAGGAGCGCGTCATTACAGAGTGTGGCCCCCGTTAGGAGCAATCCCAGTTCTGGATGGAGTTGTAATAGGCTAGAGATGTTGGCATCGGTGGCGACTTCAGCATTTACAACATCTTGACGGGGTGATGATGTTAAATTCTCCTGATGACCTGCGACATCCAGAAACGTAACGGTCATCCGATTTTCAGTCAGAGTCCCAGTCTTATCAGAGCAAATCACGGTCACCGAACCTAATGTCTCCACCGCTGGCAGCTTACGGATCAGGGCATGTTGCTTTAACATCCGCTTTGCCCCCAATGCGAGAGAAATTGTCACCACCGCAGGCAATCCTTCAGGAATAGCAGCAACGGCCAAACTCACCGCCGTGATGAACATTAAGGACAATGCCTCACCTCGGAGCAATCCCATCCCAAAAATTAAGGCCACCAAGAATAGAGTGATTATTGCCAGCCTGACACCGAGCTGATCTAACCGTTTCTGGAGTGGAGTTGATTGAGGCGGCACCGTTTGAATCGCTGTTGAAATCCGTCCTAGCTCTGTCTGGTCTCCCGTATCTGTAACAACAGCCAAGCCTCGTCCATAGGTGACAACGGTACCCATATAGGCCATATTTCGCCGATCGCCGATCGATAAATCAGCCTGTCCCAAGGTCTGCGCATTCTTTTCAGTGGGTACCGATTCCCCGGTGAGCGAAGCTTCCTGAATCCGCAGATTGACACTTTGGATCAAACGGCTATCTGCGGGGACTAAGTTTCCAGTTTCCAATAGGACAATGTCACCGGGCAGGAGGAGTCGAGATGAAATCTCCTGTACACAATCATCACGGCGGACTTTTACGGTGGACACGGCCATTTTTTTTAGGGCAGCGATCGCCTGTCCTGCCTGATATTCCTGCCGAATTCCCAGAATGGCATTAAATGCAACAATAGCGATAATTGCAATAGCATTTGTATAGTCACGTAAAGCTACTGAAATGATCGCTGCAACAATCAAAACCATGACCATGGTGGCCGTGAGTTGCTTCCACAGAATGTGCCAGAGGCTTTCCCCCGGCTGCTCTGTTAATTCATTGTGGCCATATTGTTTTAGACGATCAGCCACTTCTGTCGATCTAAGGCCACGATCGGCATTCGTATTGAATTGCTGTAGTACTTCGGCTGAATCAAGCTGGTACCAAGTATTCATAGTACTATTTCTGGTATAAGAATTATTGGCTGGAGACGAAATATGCCTTATGTCACCAGCAAAAGTGATTGACATAAGGCAAAATTGCAAGTCTAACCAAAAGAAGCCGTGGATCTTCGGGTATCCACTAAGACAATTATTCTATTTGAGTCAAACGTTTCTGTAGATTGCTTGATTCTTGACTCAATTTTTCAATTTCTTCATCCGTTGCATCTTCGACATCTACCAACTTATCGCGAGCATCATCTAATGCCCGAATTATTTCATCCAACTTAAGATGCATGGCTTTGGCATCTCTGCTCTGTGTATTCTGGATTAAGAACACCATTAAAAAAGTGACAATAGTTGTGCTGGTATTGATGACAAGCTGCCAAGTATCTGAATAATGGAAAAGCGGCCCAGTTGTAGCCCAGATAATTACGGCTGCGAGGGCTATAATGAACGCACCTGGTGTACCGACAAGATACGATGTTTTCTGAGAAAACTGGCGGAATTTGCTTGGATTTGACTTAGTCATATTAAGAATTTCTTAAAGGCTTTAATATAAATATTAAATACCGAAATTGAAATTTTTATTAAAAATTAATATTTATAAAGCAAGGCAAGAAATTTAGTATATCTGAAGAACTACAATGTATTATAGAACTATAATACCATTTAATTTTTATACCTTAAATTAAGGGTATTATAGTTCTTTTATTTAACACCTTTATATTTAACACTAAGTATCTTCATTTAGAATTTTGTTTGCATTACTTTAGATACACTACTAGATAAAGCTTTATTTCTATTATGTTTGTGTGAACAACTAACATTCATTTAAGAAATAGGAAGTTATCGTTATGAGTATTGAAGATAAGGCTAAAGCTGCTGCTAAAAATGTAGAAGGCAAAATACAAGAAACAGCCGGTAAGGTCACGGGTGATCCAAGAGATCAACTTGAGGGCAAGGCTAAGCAAGCCGAAGGGACAGTTCGGGGCCACGCAGCAAATGTTGGCGACAAAATTGATAATGCGACTGATGGCGGACTTTTAGACAAAGCTAAAGCCGCCGCTAAAAATGTAGCGGGTAAAGTCCAAGATACGGTCGGTCGATTGACAGACGACCCTGAAGCTCAACTTGAAGGTAAAGCTAAGCAAGCAGAGGCAGCAGCGCAGAATACTACCGCTGATTTGAAAAACGAGGTCAAAAAGATGAACAAATGAGTTAAATAAATTCATTAGTTCGGCAATCACCCTAAGAATACTCTTGGGGTGATATTATTAGTTTAGAAAGATATGAAGCAGAGGTGCAAGTATGTTCTCAAAAATCTTAGTGGCGATCGATGACTCAGCATCCAGCCAATCTGTTTTTGAACAAGCGCTGGCATTGGCGAAACTTCATCAATCTCGGCTGATGGCCCTTCATGTTCTAGTAGCCGCAGATAATTTATATCCTGGAGATCCTTATATTGGGATTACTGAAATTGCAATGCGTGCCTATTGGGAACGTTGGCAGAATAGACAGCACGAAGGAATTAATCGGTTGAAAGCCTTGGAAGCGGAAGCGATCGCTGTTGGGGTCGAAATGGAATTCACCCAAAGTGTCGGAGAGCCGGGCAGAATTATTTGCAAGTTGGCGGAGACTTGGAAGAGTAATTTAATTGTAGTGGGACGACGTGGAGTCAGTGGAGTTAGTGAGTTTTTTGGCGGGAGTGTGAGCAATTATGTTCTTCACCATGCGCCCTGTCATGTCTTAACACTTCAAGATAACGTGATAGTAAAGCCACATGCTGAAGCAGAATTCGTAACTAGTAGCGTGCTAGATCTTGACCCCGGATTTGTAGAGACACAGCCGGCCATATCCTAAACCCGAGGAGAAGATTTAGAATATTCAAATCCTCAATAAGAGTTGATATTCAAGTCTTCGTTTTTTGCATACTCAGCTAACTTAAAAAAGATGCTAATTCTATGACTATCATTTCAGATCGCCCTACATCAGAACCTTCGATTAGTGTCTACGGGAGCGCCCGATCGACCATTCAAGAGGCTCCCCTCAGCCCAGAAGAACTCCGCAAAATTCATGCCTTCTGGTGTGCTTGTAATTATCTTGCTGTCGGAATGATCTACCTGCGGGATAATCCGCTATTAAAAGAACCACTGAAATCTGAACATATTAAAAATCGCCTGTTAGGCCATTGGGGAACTAGTCCTGGGTTAAGCTTTATTTATACCCATTGCAATCGCCTGATCAAAAAATATGATCTGAATATGATTTATCTGGCGGGTCCGGGACATGGCGCACCCGGTGTTCTGGCACCCGTTTATTTAGAAGGAACCTATTCAGAAGTTTTTTCTGACAAAAGTGAAGATACAGACGGGTTACTCACCTTCTTCAAACAGTTCTCTTTTCCCGGCGGAATAGGGCGTCACTGTACACCGGAAACGCCCGGATCAATTCATGAAGGCGGTGAGTTAGGCTATAGTCTTTCTCACGCTTATGGTACGGTTTTTGATAATCCAGATTTAATTAGTGTTGTTGTTGTTGGTGATGGTGAAGCAGAGACGGGACCATTAGCGACTGCATGGCATTCTAATAAATTTATTAATCCTGCTCGTGATGGTGCAGTGTTGCCGATTTTGCATTTGAATGGATATAAAATCAATAACCCTACCATTCTGGCTCGCGTGAGTCATGAAGAACTCGAACATCTATTTAAGGGGTATGGATACCAGCCGTATTTCGTGGAAGGTAGTGATCCAGAAACAATGCACCAAGCGATCGCGGCCACCTTAGAACATTGTATTCAAGAGATTTATCAAATTCAACAGGATGCCCGAAGTGGTGGAGGCGTGGAGCGATCGCGATTTCCAATGATTGTGCTGCGTACCCCTAAAGGCTGGACAGGACCAAAGGAAGTTGATGGACACAAAGTAGAAGGAACCTGGCGATCGCACCAAGTCCCCTTGGGGAAAATTCATGAAAATCCATCCCATCTGCAACAACTCGAAGCTTGGATGAGAAGCTACAAACCAGATGAACTATTTGATTCGACTGGGAAACTCATTCCTGAACTGAAAGACCTCGCACCCACGGGGAATCGTCGTATGAGTGCTAATCCCCATGCTAATGGCGGAAAATTGCGACGATCGTTAAAAATGCCAGATTTTCGTGACTATTGTATTGACGTGAGTAAGCCGGGACAAGAGGAAGCGGAAAATACCAAACCGTTGGGACGCTTTCTGGCGGGCATCATGAAACAGAACATGAGCAACTTTCGAGTTTTTGGTCCAGATGAAACAACTTCTAATAAATTGAATGCTATCTATGAAGTAAGTCGCAAGTTCTGGATTGAAGAATACTTACCGGAAGATGACGATGGGGGTGAACTCTCGATCGATGGGCGAGTGATGGAGATGCTGAGTGAGCATACGTTAGAAGGATGGCTGGAAGGCTACTTGTTGACGGGTCGTCATGGCTTTTTCTCAACCTATGAAGCATTTGTCCATATAATTGATTCTATGTTCAATCAACATGCAAAATGGTTAGAGAGTTGTCGAGATTTATCTTGGCGTGAAGACATTTCATCGCTCAATTTACTGATTACGTCTACCGTTTGGCGACAGGATCACAATGGCTTTACCCATCAAGATCCGGGTTTTCTTGACTTAGTTGCTAATAAGAGTCCGTCTGTCACTCGAATTTATTTGCCGCCGGATGTGAATTGTCTACTCTCGGTCGCCGATCATTGTTTAAGAAGTACTAACTATATCAATGTCATTGTCTGTGACAAACAGCTTCATTTACAATTTATGGATATGGATAGTGCCATTGAACATTGTACGAAAGGAATTGGGATTTGGGATTGGGCCAGTAATGATCAAGGCGTTGAGCCAGATGTGGTGATGGCAACAGCAGGCGATGTCCCAACTCAAGAAGCGTTGGCTGCAACCGCATTGCTCCGATCGGAATTTCCTGATCTTAAAATTCGATTTGTAAATGTAGTGGATTTGTACAAACTACAACCAAATAGCGAACATCCCCATGGCATGAACGATCGTGATTTTGATAGTTTATTTACAGTAGACAAGCCTATTATCTTCAATTTCCACGGCTATCCCTGGTTAATTCATCGTCTTGCCTATCGCCGCAACAATCATCATAATCTCCATGTTCGTGGCTATAAAGAAAAAGGGAGTATTAACACTCCACTAGAATTAGCGATTAATAATAATATCGATCGCTTTAGTCTCGCTATTGATGTGATTGATCGGGTGGCGAAATTGCGGTCGATCGGTTCTCATGCCAAGGAGAAATTCAAAAACAAACAAATTGAATGTCGTAACTATGCCTATGAGCATGGAATAGATCTACCGGATGTAATCAACTGGCGATGGGATTCTTAGGTTCTGCACCTATTATTTTTTATGATCTCTCAGCAATTCATCACCTATACGATCGGCACCTTTGTCGCACTTTTTCCAATTACAAATCCCTTAGGAGCTGTTCCGATCTTCTATAGTTTGACCGCTACAGATTCCAGTGCCGATCGGAACCGTCAAGCAAAACAAATTTCAATCAATGTCATTGTTATGCTGTCGGTTTTTCTGGTGATGGGACGGTTTATCCTACAGTTCTTTGGACTATCGTTAGGCGTTCTTCGGATTGCTGGGGGCTTGTTAGTTGCGCACACGGCTTGGGAAATGGTAACAGCTCATCAACGCATGACTCCCCTCGAAAATGATGCCGCGTTCAAAAAAAAAGATATCTCTTTTACGCCGATGGCAGTGCCCATTATTAGCGGTCCAGGGGCGATCGGAATTGTGATGGGTCTATCTGCTCGGATTACTCATGTGGTGGATTATGTGGGATGTTTATTGGGAATTGTTGGTTTAGGGCTTGTGCTCTATCTTTGTCTCGCTTTGGGTGGTCCATTGATTAATGCATTGGGCAAAAATGAGATTGGAGCAATGAATCGGATATTAGGATTTTTTATTCTCGCGATCGCCGTTCAATTCATTACTGATGGAGTGTTTGATTTAATTCGTCAATCAGCACCAAGATTGTTGCAATAGGAGCGTTCTTATGAAGATTCTGGTTTTAAATGCGGGATCAAGTAGCCAAAAAATGGCGCTTTATGATTTAACCGACTCTTTGTCCGATCGTCCAACGGCTCCACTCTGGAAAGCTTCTATCGATTGGGATCAATCTGAACTTAAAATCACGAATCATAATGGTGTAGATATTCAAGAATCGATCGAAATGGCTGATCCATCACTTGTTATATCTGGAGTTCTCGATCGGTTGTGTTCCGGCTCCACACGGGTGATTCAGGATTTAGGTGAAATTAATGTCGTTGGGCATCGGGTGGTTCATGGGGGCCGGGATTATCATGAGAGTATCGTAATTGATTCGCAGGTGAAGGCGGAGATTGATCAACTCAGTTGTTTTGCACCTCTTCATAATCCTGCAAATTTAGCGGGCATCGTTGCGATTGAAAAAAAATTGGGTGATATTCCTCAAGTTGCTGTTTTTGATACCGCATTTCATTCACATCTGCCTGACGTTACCAAAGTCTATCCTTTGCCCTATGAATGGTATGAAAAAGGAATTCAGCGCTATGGATTTCACGGAATTAGTCATGAGTATTGTGCCCATCGATCGGCAGAACTCTTAAATCGCAATCTCCAAGATTTAAGACTGATTATTTGTCATTTAGGCAATGGGTGTTCACTATCTGCGGTTCGGAATGGCAAATGTATTGATACCACTATGGGATTTACGCCCTTAGAAGGTTTGATGATGGGAAGCCGATCGGGATCAGTTGATCCGGGAATTTTGATTTATCTTTTGCGGGAAGAACACTATACAGTAGAACAATTAGATCACCTACTGAATTATGAATCGGGCTTACAAGGTTTGTCTGGAAAATCCGGTGATATGCGACAAATTCTAGCGGCAATAACTCAACAAGATTCTCGTGCAAAATTAGCATTTGAGGTTTATATTTATCGACTTCGTGCCCAGATTGGCGCAATGCTGGCGAATTTAGGCGGATTGGATGCGTTGGTATTTACAGCGGGTGTGGGAGAAAATCAGCCTTTAGTCCGATCGTCTGTTTGTGAGGGATTGGGCTTTCTGGGCATACAGATTGATTCCGATCGTAATCTGGCTCAGCCGATCGATCAAGTCATTTCACCTGAAGAATCATCTGTTAAGGTTCTTGTCGTAAAAACCCAAGAAGATTGGGCGATCGCATCGGAATGTTTTAAATTATTGGACGAGAATGGTCGTTAACTATGAAGCGAGACGAAACCCTAGGATTACGATCGTTAGATTGAATTCTTAGATTAGTCTTTCTATTCTCATAATTTATTCAAGTTTTCTCTCTATAATTTACATATCCTTCTAGTTCTAAAAATTGACCTCTGCTTTTCAAAATAAAACACCCAAAAAATTATCCAGCTTTGAATCTTTAACATAAGCAGGTATTTCCCATGGTTAAGCGATCGCTTCAAGCATGTGTAGTAGGAATGAAACAGGCTAAACGGTCTTTTGCACTTAAGGGCTGGACTCAGGATAATCTCGCGGGTGAGGTGAATTTAAAGACGCGTCAACCAATTTGGCGTTTTTTTACAGGGAAACCCGTCGATCGTCAGATTTTCTTAGCAATTTGTGGAGTGCTTGATTTAGATTGGCGTGAAGTTGCCTATCTGCCTCCCGCAGAATTTCCTAACTTAGATGCGCTATCTAATGTTATTCCAATTCATTCAGGATGTCGATCGATCGATGAACTGGTTCAACACGTCCGATCGCAACGCTATGAGAGTATTCAAACTCAATGTGGTATTTTGAATCTTCTCAATACTAATCGTCCAGTCAAGATTGATGATATTTACGTCGATGTCAATATTTTAGAAGAAATTGCCAGTCAACAATGGTTTGAGATTTCAGAATTACAGAACATTGATCCGGCAGAATTCGATCGAATTGGTATGGGATCAGTTGAACAACAACAAATCTCCGGAATGGAGGCTGTGGACACCTATTCTAAACTGAGAGTCCTTGGGAAACCGGGTGTTGGGAAGACTACTTTTTTGCAACATTTGGCGATTTTTTGTAATAGAGGTGAATTTGCAACCAATCAAGTGCCGATCTTTATTGCATTGCGAGATTTTGCAGAAGAATCTAGAGATAATGCTAAATATGGGCTGTTGAATTATATTCATCAAATATTGTTCGCTGAAGAAATCAGAGATCCTACGATCGTTGAGACTTTACTAAAAGCCGGACGAGTCTTACTTTTACTAGATGGTATGGACGAAATACTTAATCAAGACAGTACGGTAGTCCTCAAAGAAATTCGTAAATTTCTCGATCGATATCCTAAAAATCAATTTGTAATCTCCTGTCGCACTGCTGCAAATGAGCTACAACTTCACGGCTTTACAGATGTCGAAATTGCTCCCTTTACCGACTTGCAAATTAATACCTTTGCGCAAAAGTGGTTTAGAGCCTTCGCTAAAACATCATTTCAGGTAAGCCTAGATCAAACTATACAATTTATGCACAATTTGGAGTTGCCAGAGAATTGGCATTTTCGACAACTGGTGAGAACGCCACTATTCTTGCATTTAGCGTGCTGGATGTTCCAGGGTCAAAATGTGTTTCCGACAAAACGGGCGGAGTTTTATAAACAGGGATTAGATTTGTTGTTGGGCAAGTGGGATGAGGCCAAGGGATTGGTGCGTGAGGATGGTTATCGTGGTTTTTTGTTGCCTCAAAAGTTACGACTATTAAGTCAACTCGCGACGGTCACGTTTGAAAAGGGGCAATACTTTTTTGAACACCAAGTGATTGTGCAATATATTAGTGATTATTTGCAAAGTTTACCTAATACGACATTGGACCCGGAGGAACTTCAATTTCAGAGTGAAGCTCTACTACGGGATATTGAAACACAGCATGGCTTATTGACGGAGCGAGGAAGGGGAATTTTTTCATTCTCTTATTTGGTCTTTCAGGAATACTTTACGGCCCGCAAAATTGTGGCGAGTCATAATTTGTCAGCTTTGGATCAATCGTTGGGTAGATTGGTTAGCCACATTACCGATCCTCGTTGGCATGAAGTGTTTTTGTTGACGGCTACTATGTTGCGGAGTGCAGATTCATTGGTGCAATTGATAAAACAACAGATTGATTCATTAGTGGCTCATGATCCTTATTTACAAGATTTTTTGATAGGGGCTAGCCAAAAGTCCCAGACGATCGCCTCTTCGACCTATGCTACCACTCGCGCTTTCTATCTCTTTCTGGCCCAATCGCCCCGTGGAATAGAACACTTCACATTAGCTAGTACGCTGGATCAAGGTGTACTTTTAGATTTGGCATTACAGAATTTACTTTTACAGTTTACGATCGATGATCATCCCGATGTTGGGAGTTATTTAAATACTTGCCATGAGGCATTGACAACTATTTTAGTAACAATCTTAGATGCTGGATTTTATAAATCTCTACAACAATTACGAGATCAATTGCCTCCTGTCAATCAAAGTCTAAAGCGCAAACAAAATTGGTGGAAGAGTCACTATGAGAATTGGCTAGAGCTGTTACGAGGGACGATCGCCCAGTATCGTAGTATTAATCGTTCTTGGCAGTTTAAGCCGGAACAACAACGAGTTCTGCAAAGGTATTATGATGCAAATCAACTACTTATGAATTGCTTGAATAGTAATTGCGAAATTACAATGAGAATTCGACAGGAAATAGAAGCTTCGCTATTATTGCCGCAGAAAGAATTGGAAGACCGAGAATGAACTGAATCTTATTAAGTTCTCCTTGGCAACGTTTAAATAGGCTTTAGTTGAATTGAATTTACTCTTTATGACTTAATTAAATTTTGTATCCTAATCAATCAATTCATACCCCAACTAAAACAACGATCGTTCACCATCATAACTAGGTCCCTAATCTCAATGGAGAATTATTATGATAAACAAAATTGAGTTGACTAAAACATTACCTAGTGAAGAGTGGGGTGAGTTCTTTGATCAGTTTACTAACTTCAATCATGGGCGACATATTTCAATCGAAAGTATTAGCCCAGAATTTGGCGACGAAGTTCTGATTCAAAATGCTCCCTTGATGGCAATGGTTTACGATCGTCCTGGCAAAGGAAATGATCTAGTGATTGAAGTAGGAAAAGATGAAGTAACCTATGCTCATACTATTGATGAACCAAGCCAAGTTCAAACGGGCCAAGATTCAAATGGTAAAATGATCGTACTATCGATCGCTGATACGGCTGGCATCAAAACCTTGATTCAGCTAAAGGACTAAAAATAAAGGCGATCAATTTCGATCGCCTTTAAATATGCGGTTTGACTCTAGCGCAATTATTCAACAATCTTATTTGCCGTAAGATGATTGACACAGATGCAAACCGCCCTTTCAGAAATTATTCAAATTAAATAAACAGCCTATTCATTGCGAACTACTGGTCAACCATACGAAAGTCCTGAAGTCCAAGTGCCAACTTTAGGACTTTCGTCAGGTTCATAGGCATCAGAAGGGTCTATTCTCACGGCCCAAACCCAATTTAGGACTGCTGTAGGATGTCCCCTTAGTTCGAGCGAATAGTTTATTTTATGTCTTTAAGCCTATAATATCCCTTCCAGAAAAATATGTGTAAAAGAAGAAGATTATCTAGTCGCATTACCGATCGTTCTCTTTTTTAAAACCATTCATAAACGGGCGCATCAAAGGCGATTCTTTCAATTCATCTTCTAACTTAAAAGGTCGAATAACTCGATCGATCGCATCTTGAACAAACTCACGAACAAACTCATCCCGACGATTCAATTGAAATTGCTGCTGAATCACCTGCGCCATACCGCCATCGCCCCAATCTTGATCTTGGCGGAAATATTCAATAAAACTGCGGCCAGCAATTCGGGTTAAATACGCTGCACTAATTCCCTGAATGGCCCGACCAACCAGAAACCCAACCACACTTACCTGCAACACCGTCGCCACTAAGGAAATAGCGCCTTTAACTATCCCCAAACTAACCAATGTTTTCGCCAGAGACATCGCCAGTTCTCGGCCACGATCGCTATTAATTTCACAGCCATACACCTTACCCAGTTCCACCACCATTTGGGCATTCACCGCCGCCGTTGCCAACAAATCAACAACCGGAACTGGAGTCACCGCAATCACCCCCGCACCAATCCATTGAAACCGATCGACAATCTTTTCAGCCTCTCGTCGGCGTTGAGTTTCCAGAATGCGACGTGCTTCTTGGCCAAGACGTTGGGACTGTAGCAAAATATTATCAGCCAGCAAATCTTCTCCTTCCGATCGTAGCACCGCCGCCACCTGACGAATTAACGGCATAATGTCCGCATCAGGTTTTATCCGTTCTCCGGTTGCTAGACTGACTTCAACCGGATTCGCCGACACCATAATTACGTCAGTATTAGCAATCAGCCCACTGACCCGATCGCGTAATGTTTTTAAGATTAAAACTTGATCTGATTCCGTATAAAGATCATATTTATTGAATACCAAGAGCGATCGTTTTCCAATTCGCGCCAGCATTTGCAAAGGTTCAAATTCCGATTGTCTTAAATCATTATCGACAATAAACAAAAGCAAATCAGCATCAGTTGCTACTTTTTTCGCCAGCGTTTCCCGTGTGGTTCCAGCAATGCCCGCCTCCAGAATTCCAGGCGTATCCGTGATAAAAATTTCGCGATCGATCCCTTTGATTTGAATGCGATACGTTTCACCGATCGTCGTCGTACCCATAGCTGCCCCAACACTCCCCACCATTCGCCCGACTAAAGCATTGACCAACGACGTTTTTCCAGCAGACCCGGTCCCAAAAACTACGATCGACAATTCACCTTTAGCGAGATTGTGTTGAATGTCTTTCGATCGGGCGATTAGTTCTTGTTTAGAAATCTCGTCTTGAATTTGATCCAATTGTTGTCGGACGGCTTCTAAATTACGACCAGCAGCTTCGGTTTTGTCTTTGGGGGCGATGGGAGCATTTTGAATTGCTTTACGACGGCGACGATCGGTGCGCCTTGGTAATAGGACTAAATACCATACTAATAGTCCAATTAAGGTGATGACGATCGCAATTGCGAGGGTGATTAATACACCACCCAAATAAGGATATGTGGCGAGCAATCCAGATAGCCGTGACAACGAATCTAGTAACCATAGTGTGAATACTAGAATTGCAATCAAACCTGCTAGAACTAAAACCACGCGTGATACAGGCATCCTTATCTCATCCCCCGATCGCTCAACTGTTTGATAAAGAACTCTTCTAAACTCGGACGCGCTAAACTAATTGAAATCAACTGGGCTTGAATTAATCGAAGACTAGCCATAAAGTCCTGCGGTTCACCTTTTAGAGTGCCCACCCACAGCCCATCTTGAAACTGTAAATTTGCTAACCGCTGCTGCAAAATCTCAGGATTTCCACCTTTAACTTTAACAATATATGATCGGACATCTCCTAATAAATCCGTCAACGAACCCTCACAAATCATTTCGCCTTTCTCCAAAATTCCTACCCGATCGCAAATCTTCTCCACATCCGATAGAATATGACTATTGAAAAAAATTGTTTTCTTTTGACGCTTCAAGGATTGAATGATTTCACGCATTTGATAGCGGCCCAAGGGATCAAGCCCCGACATCGGTTCATCTAAAAATACTAATTCAGGATCATTGATCAATGCCTGCGCCATCCCAATGCGTTGCAACATTCCCTTAGAATATTGTCGTAATTGCTTTTTCTTTGCATCTTTCGTCGAGAGTCCAACGAGATCCAAAAGCTGAGGAATTCTGCTCTTTTGAACCTTTGACGGCACCTCAAACAACCCGCCCATAAATTCCATAATTTCCCAGCCCGTCAAATAGTCATAAAAATAAGGATTTTCTGGCAAATAACCAACACGAGCTTTCACTTTACGATCGCCTAACGGTTTCCCTAGCAGCATCGCTCGACCTTTGCTCGGACGTACAATCCCCAAAAGTGTTTTGAGCAATGTCGTTTTCCCTGCCCCATTTTTTCCCAACAGCCCAAAGGTCTCGCCTTGATACACCGTTAAGTCTAGAGCAGAGAGCGATCGGACCCGTTGAGTGAGCCAAAACCCCGTTCGATAGGTCTTGCTTAAGTTCTGGGTCTGAATAACAATAGTAGATTCAGGGGCAGATGAAGTTTCGGAGACACTTTCCATGAGAACAATGCAGGCAAGAGGATCACAGGTCAGAATAACAATCTTTACCGGATTTGGCACGAAATTGTTAGGGATTGAATCGTTCACAAGCATAAAATACTAATTAATCAGTTCTAAAATGAAATGTAACTACAATCCGATTAATTACGGGTTTCATTTTAGATGTGATATGGAGTACATTCTAGAGATGATGTAGGCTATATAATTAATGCGGCTTTCAGCTAAAAAATGAGAGGGTCCATGGTTTTAGCTGAACATTGTATTGCGTACTTTCACGACATTAGTCTGGTTACAACTGATGCAAAGTTCTTTTAAATGAATTCTAAAATCGTTTCTTCGCATCGCCTTTTCATCGCCTTTTCCGTATTTTTTCTGATTTCTGGAGTTTTTTGCTACGCTCAACTTCGATCGATCTACTTAAGAGATTTAAACCTATTGCAACAAGCTCTCCGACAACGATCGGATCGTCTAGATGAACGGGTGCGTCGAGGCGTTGTCATTGTTGATACGTTGCAATCGACGATGGCCAATCAACCTAACCAGAGCCAATCTCCATCCACTGAAGTCTTAGAGTATCAAGAGAATCTCTTAGAAAATAGTCTAAAAGCTTATCCAGATGCCATGCGCGTTTATTCCGTTGGTGCTACAAAATCTTCCTTTTTACCTAAAACGTTCCCTGAAGTTCATGATTCTTCACTCCTGCTGGAGCCTTTTATCAAATTAGGAAGACCCGACATTAATCCAATGCGATCGTCCTACTGGACAAAATCATCCGCGAGTCAATTTGGCAATGGCATGATTATTTCAAGAGCGGCACCAGTCTATTCAGGCGATCGGTTTATGGGAGTTGTGGGGGTCGATATTTTGATTGACAATCTGATGGATACCGTGAGAGAAAAGATTTATAAAGGGGCCAACATTTTTGTGGTCGGTCACGATCGAAATCTTCTGCTTCATCCTAGCTTTAGTAAAAATCCCAACCGTAATCCGATCGCTGCTGCCACCGCTCTGCCGCCTGAACTTCAGCCGTATCTAGAACAGATTCTTCAAGGCGAAAGTGGTGAAATGCAGTCAATGGCAGGATATCAAGTCATGTACTATAATTTGCGGAATGTACCTTGGCAGTTTGTACTATGGATTCCGGAGAGCAAACTGTGGCTGACGACAGTGCAGAGTTCACTTTGGTCGTCTGTTATACCTTGGTTGGGGTTGATGACGATGTTGGGAGTGATTATAGGCGAAGTTCGACGGCGTAATATTATTCAATCCAATCTTCAGCTTGAAACGATCGACGATCTTCAGCTTAAAACGATTGAACTTTCCGATACCCTCGACCAGCTCAAGCAAGCCCAAGTTCATTTAATTCAAAATGAAAAAATGTCGAGCCTTGGCCATTTAGTCGGCGGCATTGCCCACGAGATTAATAATCCAGTGAATTTCATCCATGGCAATCTCAAACCCGCTCAAGAGTATATCCAATCTCTTCTAACATTGATAGAACTCTACGAAAAGAACTCATCTCAAATTATTCCCAAAATTCAAGATTACAGCGAAGATATTGATTTAGATTTCATCAAAATAGATTTGCCAATGATTATGGAATCTATGGCTAACGGCACGACTCGTATTCGTGAGATTGTTCTGTTATTACGTAATTTTGCTCGAATGGATGAATCAGAACTGAAGATAGTAGATCTTCATGAAGGCATAGAAAGTACTATTGCAATCATGCGACATCGATTGGTAGAGAACGATCATCGCCCAGAAATTACTTTAAAAAAGCTATTTGGACCCATTCCTGATGTTAAGTGTTATGCAGGATCGATCAATCAAGTTTTTATGGCGCTGCTGAGTAATGCAGTTGATGCTATCAATGATTGCTCGGCTGAATATCTGAAAAAGAATCCACCGACCCTAGAAATCATCACGGCGATGGCGGGGAACGATCGGATTCATATTTCTATTCGGGATAATGGTATAGGAATTCCCGATGCTATTATCGCCCAAATTTTTGACCCGTTTTTCACAACCAAGGTTGTCGGTCAAGGTACTGGGCTAGGATTGGCTATTGCGCATCAAATCATCACCGAACGCCATAGCGGCAAGCTCACTTGTACTACCCAAACTCAAATACAAAACTCCGGGAGCACCTTCACCATAGAGCTTCCCGTCAATCAACTCACACAAGTTAAATCAACTCACTCTATTCCATCCCCACAATCCTCAAAGCCAACGTCTCTGCGATAAATGCGATAAAATAGATGTTATCTAACCCCTATCCTTTGGACTCTAACTATGGAACGTCAAAAAATAACCGCGATCGTTACAGGAGCCATTTCACTTGCCTTAGGAATTTTCTATTTGATTGTGGTGCAAATTTTAGATTCTCGGGAGATGATTCCGGCTCCCGTAGGAATGGCCTTACTAAATGCTTTGAATCAAATTTTATAGATCCAAACACTCTGAATTACTTATGATAATTACCATTTGTGGCGATCGAAATACCGCGATAGATTTGTTCGACTAGCAATAGCCTCGCTAAATCATGGGTAAATGTCATGGGAGAAAGTGCAAGGCGAATGTGGGCCGATCGTTCTAATTCTGGTGTAATACCATCCGAGGATCCAATTACAAAAACTAATGAATGATTCAATGTTTCAGTAATTAAAAACTGTGCAAAATCCGGTGAATTTTGTAGTTTACCGCGCTCAGTTAAGACAATCAGCCGATCGTGAGTCTTTAAGTGTGGCGTAATTTCCGCTAGTTCTGTGCGGCGGTTGGCATCTTTAATTTCTTGTAAGATCAATCCAGGAATTCGCTTAGTATATTCCTGAATCCCGGCCTGAATCCAGGAATATTTCACTTTCCCAACGGCAATAATTTTAATTTTTCGCTGCATATTCCTTATACTTCATCCATTGGTATCCATCCAAGCGATCAAATCATCCAATCCAGCAAACTCCAACAAATCTTCCGTTAAAGTTTCGAGTTGTTTAATGGAAAGTGCTTGAATACGATCGGCCAAATTTTCCGGAACTATTCCAACTTGACGAGTCAAAATACGGAGAATAAGCGATCGTTATCGTTCCAATCCTTGTTCAATCTCCATACGTTTGATTGACGTTACATAAGGTATTTGTCTCTCCTGTTCGTAATTTGCCAATTCATCTTGAAAGATTTTCTTTAAATCATCGGGTAATTCAAGAATCCAGTCGAGAAACCAATACAAATTTATTATAGAGTCTGTTTGATATCTTAGCTAGAGGCTGAAAGCCGCTTTATCATTAGCCTAACAAAACAGATTCTATAAAAGTGAAAGTAGAAAAATAGACCATTATTCTGGAAAAGCGATTTTATGGAACTCATTACGACTGCGGCATCCTTACTTCTGAGCAAAATTGTTCTCGATAAGTTCTACGAAGGTGTCAGTAGTAAGCTGGGTGAGAAGCTTGTGGAAAAGGCGATCGCACCGATCAAGGCGTTGGGAAAGTTGCTTTGGAATCGTTGCTTTAAGGGGAAACCGGAGACGAAGCAGTTGTTAGATAATGTCAGTTCTGTTTAAGCAGTAGGCGCTAAAACCCACTCCAGTCTCAATCCAGGCTTTTTCGGTTGATGACAATAAGCAATAGGCACGCAGAGAATATTAATAAAGCAGTGTGTTGGTCTGCGATGGCCAGAATGCTCACTCTGAGAGATATTGTAACCTTCGGGAAGCAAAGCTAAAATTGGTCAACCCCGGTTTCGACAATCGAACCTTTGCGCGACAACAACTTGTCATTTAACCGCATCAGTTGATTCTTCTGGTTCCGGCTTACGGTCGTCGGTATTTCCTGGGGTCACGGTGATGTTGAGTAACGCACCACATTCGTTCACGGCTAGATGCAGTTTCAACCCATAAATCCAATCTACAGAAGTTTTGCCTCGTGCAGCAATGCCTTTGAAGACCCGATGGGACCCGATACGAGGGGGATGACAGACTTTAAGGCTCGTCGCATCGACAAAACTAATTCCTGTATCCGCCCCGAAGCAAGTCTTCAGATAACAACAGAGCAGCAGCATACAACAGGGCATCCAAGTCACAAATCGGTTGTAGCTGACCAGTTTTGGAAAGGCCTCGGACCAATATTGACGGACCTGATGCGGGGTGGACATGTGATTGCGGCGGGGACTCCTGATGAGGTTGCGAAGGTGAAGGAGTCGTATACCGGGCATTATTTGAAGGTCGCATTGGAGAACTATCCTATGGGCGGATAGCGTTTGGGGATATTGGGATATTTTTGATTTGATAGTGTCCCATAGTCTCATTTACAACCGACTGAACAATTATGACTTCCGATAAGTATCGCGATAATGCTTTCTAGCCATATCTTCTGCTTCCGCTTTTGTCCATTGTGGGACACGAGTGAGGTAGTCAATAGAATTGAATTTATCCAGAAAAAATGATTGATTCGTTAAGAAGTAGATTACATTGACTATTTCTTTGCAACATTCATCAGGCTGACGAACTACCTGTTCTTCACTGAATCGAATGACAACCCAACCTTTTCTATTGAATAATTCATTACGATTCTTATCATGATCAAGGTCACGATAATGAATAGGGTCCAATGATTTGTACACATAAGGTTCGTCAATTTCGATATCAATGTGCAATCCCGATTGATGGTCGATGTAGGCAAAATCAGGTTCATAAGGTCTATCAGAGTAAGGCTGTTTAACCTGAATCTCAGTAAATATGCTATTACCAAAGTATTTTACGAGATATTTCTTAAATTTATCCTCGCTAGCTCCATTTATCCCTTCACGACCAACTGAATCATAGGTTACTGTTTGTCTAAGCACCTGACAAAACAACTCTAGCTGGAATTGCCGTACATCCTCTGTGCGAATCACTGGGGCAACTGGTTGACTTAGTTGTTGTCTACACTGCTCCTCATATATTTTGAGTCTTTTAGGGTAACTCTCGATCGATTGGTAGAATCTGTAACAAGCATAAGCTATAGCCAATATCACTCCAAGGCCAGGTAAAAGGATCAAGAGAAAAAAACCAATAATTGCCAATTCTGTGAAAAGCGACTCTTCAATTTCAGCAGGTGGTTTATTGCTGCTTGGCGATTGCTGTTGAGGAGTAGCAGCTAGGGCCTTCTCGATCGCGTGTGAGGGTTTAATAATGGGAAACTGAGCCATAAACTAGATTTAAATAAGCAAATAATCTATCTAGGTTTCCCAAGTAGCTCGTTAAACACACTGAATAACAAATTTGCAGCCATTTCAATTAATATTTTTCCCATCTAATCGCCTCACTTCTCTCCTGATATCTTGGAGAAAATAGCCACTCTGCTCAGTTTTACAGATGCGGTGTTTTCCTCTGGAGAGTTCGCTAAAACAATCTTTAAATCCCAGAAAATTCTGGATCTTATTAAATTCTCATTCCTAAGTTACAAACCCCTAAACAATCGCCTTATTTAGGATAAGCAACCGTCACACCCGCGCCGCCATCGTACTTCTCAGCAGGTTCAAATTTTGCGATCCGATCGTGCCGTTTTAAATAAGCATGAACGCCTTCCTTGAGTTTGCCTGTCCCGTGACCATGGATAATCCAAATGGGTCCGTAGTTTGCCGAAATTGCCCGATCGATCACAATTTCAGCTTCCGCCACCCGACTCCCACGAATATCAAAGGTTGTACTGTCGGTTCGGACCGCTGGAGCAGAGAGAACCGGAGCAGGTTGGGCTTTAGTTTTACTATTATCTTTAGACTTACTAGTATCTTTAAGCGGTTTTTCTTCCCGTTCGACTTTTTGGCCCTGTAGTGATTCGATTTCGTAGATTGAGACAATCATCTTCATGATGCCAAACCGAACCGTCAAATCATCTGAATCGGCCACCAACACTTCAGCCGTTTGCCCAAGACGCGGAATTCGGACCCGATCGCCCACCTTCGGCATAAACCCTGGCTTTTTCTTTTTGGGTTCGGCAGGCGGCAGATGTTTCTCCGCGAGTTTGTTTAACCGATCGGTCGCAAGTTGGGCATCTTGGCCTGTGGGGGTTCCTTTCTGGAGCTGTTTAATCACTTGCGCAACTTGGGATTTTGCATCCAAAAGCATTTTTTGAACGGCATCTTCCTGAGCTTGTTTTAATTCACGTTCGCGTTCTTTTAAGACTTGCGCTTTGGCCGTGACTTGTTGATAAAAGAACTCTGCTTGTTTAATGAGCCGCGATGCTTCTTTGGCTTTCTCTTCTTGGTCTCGACGTTGGGCTTCGAGTCCCGCAATTACGCCATTAATATCCTGAGAAATGCCGCCAATATAGCGCTGAGCATCTTCCACGATCGCCGATTGCAATCCTAATCTTGATGCGATCGTTAACGCATTCGATCGGCCCGGAATCCCCCAAAGCAATCGATAGGTCGGGGCCAGCAATACGTCATCAAACTCAACGGAAGCATTCTCAAATCGATCGTCTTGATATTTCAATGCTTTAAGTTCACCAAAGTGCGTCGTGGCGATCGTGAGTTTGGCGGAATTTGCCAAGTGTTTTAAAAGTGCGATCGCAAGGGCTGAACCTTCAGATGGATCCGTTCCCGCACCCACTTCATCCAACAAGACCAAAGCATTTGCTTGCTCCACCCCTTCTTCGTCCAAAGCATCAAGAATCCGACCAATCCGACGAATATGGCCCGAAAATGTCGAAAGACTTTGCTGCAATGATTGTTCATCACCAATGTCCGCCAACACTTGCCCAAACCACGGCAATTCCACAGGCTCCCGCGCCGGGACAAACAAGCCAACTTTGGACATTAATACTGCCAAAGCCAGCGTTTTAAGCGTCACTGTTTTGCCGCCTGTATTCGGTCCAGTGATGGCAACGACACGAATTTTAGGATCAATACTTAAATGAGTCGGAATAACGTCGCGACCTTCTTCATTTTTGTTTTGCCAAACTAGCAATGGATGGCGTAAATTTCGCAGTGTAATATTTTGCTGTGGTGTGCCTGACTCTGCATCATTCCAATCAATAAACGTCGGCGGATTTGCTTCGAGCCAATAGCTATAGCGCGATCGGGCAGAGGCCAAATCTAACACAGTACAAGTCGCCACAAGTTGTTCTAAGTCATCTTGGACTTCCGCAACTAATGCCGTCAATTTACGACGTACGGCTTCTTCTTCGGCTTGTTCTTGGCGCAAAAATTGTCGCAAAGCATTGTTCATTTGAACCGTCGATTGTGGCTCAATGAACAGGGTTGCGCCACTAGTCGAGGCATCGTGAACAATACCCGGAATATGTTCTTTATAGTTTGATTTGACGGACAACACATAGCGACTATCACGCTGTGTAATCACAGATTCTTGAATCGCACTAGAATTACGACTCATCATTTTATTCAAAATTCCCAAAATCCGATCGCGGGTCGATCGGATTTTTTCACGAATGTCCGTCAGTTTTGGACTCGCCCGTTCCGTAACTTTGCCCCGATCGTCGATACAGCGATAAATTTCTTTTTCAATCTCAGGATACGTCCGCAGATCCGCCACCAACGCCATCAAGGTCGGCACATCCTCTGAATTCTCAATGGCCCGCCGCAACGATCGTGCCCCCAATAATGTGGTGGAAATATTCAGCAATTCCTCGCCCGACAGTAGCCCAAAAATAGACGATCGTTCCAGCGACTCACCAATGTCCTGAATCCCCGCAAACGGCAGCCCACCCGACACAGAGCTCTCAAGCTTATAGGTCTCTTGGGTTTGTGCCAACAGGTTCAAGGTCTCGGCTTTTGTCGTGGGAATGACCAAGTGCTGGGCGGCGATCGAACCCAATTTTGTGGCGGCAAAGGTCGCTAAGTGTTGACAAAGCCGTGACCATTCCAATAAATTTAGCGTCTCTTGC